>JALOTB010000049.1 GCA_025458165.1 Chromatiaceae bacterium
TGGGGCTGACCGTGTAGGACTGACGGTCCTGCTCCGCGTCGAATCCGATGCAGGTGTTCTTCTCGATGAGGTTGTGACGGTCGACGATGGTCCGGCGCATCCGCGACCCGCTGCGCACGCGCACGTAGTCCATGATGATGCAGTCCTCGATCTCCACGCCGTCCTCGATCACGGCCTCGCGACGGATGATCGAGTCGCGCACCCGGGCGTGGTCGATCACCGTCGCCGCCCCCAGCAGGCAGTTGTCGATGTCGGCGCGGATGATGCGGGCGACTGGCCCCTGGTAGTTGCTGGAGTACACCGGCCATTGAGGACTGAACAGGTCGAAGCGGGGCTCGGCGCCGAGCACGTCGCGATGGGCATCGAAGTACGTATCGATCGTGCCCACGTCGCGCCAGTAGCTCGGCTCCTCGTAAGGCTTCAGGCCGGGGACCTCGTTGGTTGCGAAGTCGTAGGCATAGATGTGATGGCCGCTCAGCATCCGCGGCAGGACGTGGGACCCGAAGTCGGTCTCACCGCGGCGGTGGGCCTCGCGCATGGCCCGTACCAGGCAGCCGGCGCTGAAGACGTAATTGCCCATCGAGGCGTAGGCCCGGGTTGGGTCCCCCGGCATGGACGTGGCGCGCTCGGGCTTTTCCTCGAAGGCGCGGATGCGCCCGTCGGTGTCGACGGCAATGATGCCGAAGTTTGCTGCTTGCTCTATCGGCACGGGCAGGGCCGCGACGGTGATCTCTGCCTCATGGTCCCAGTGGAAGCCGATCATTTGGTTGATGTCCATGCGGTAGACATGGTCGGCACCAAAGACCAGGACGAGCTCAGGGTGCTGGTGCTCGATCAGGGCGAGGTTCTGGCAGATCGCATCCGCGGTGCCTTCGAACCACGCCTGACCGTCGATCATCTGGGGCGGCACGACGGTCACGAACTGATCGGGGAAGAGCGGGGAAATGGTCCAGGCCTGGCGGATGTGCTCGATGAGCGACTGGGACTTGTACTGGACCAGCAAGTAGATGGTGAAGATCCCTGAGTTGACCAGGTTGCTCAGCACGAAATCGACGATCCGGTAGCGGGCCCCGAAGGGCACCGCGGGCTTGGAGCGCTTATCGGTGAGCGGTGCGAGGCGCGATCCCTGGCCCCCCGCCATCACCATCGCCATCACGCTGTTGCCATAGCGGACTCGGTGCTTCGGTTTCTGCATGGGGAGCTCGTTTTTCGGGGTTGTTCAGGGGAGGTGTCTCCCATGATGAGACGCAAAAAACGCGCCGGAGAGCCCGGTCCGAGCACATCCGTAGGCGAAAGGTTTTGATCGAGCCCCTTGATCACCGCCGCGACTCCCCGGGCCGTCTCGAACCCGGGGGCGGAGGGCACGTCGTTGGCCAAGAACCCGATCCGCACCCCGTCGCAGTCCAGGTTCCGAGGCGGGGCGTTGCCCGCGAGATTTGCCGTTGCCGCCGGGGGGCTCAGAAGCAGAAGGAGCACTTGCATCATCATGGGTCTCATCCGTTTCCAAGGCGGCGCCACGTCGGGGGCCGCGTCCCCCAGGAACATCGCTGAAGCGGCGAGGCGCCAGCATGCGTTGCGCCTACTGCCAGGACCGGCAGATCGCCCAATGGCCCAAGGACCACCTGCCGAAGACGCTCGACAAAGGGCCACACGATGAGGGACCCGAGCCCGTCCGGCCCCAGTTGGAGGCCATTGACGCCAGGGTCGCCGGGGAGCCGGTCACCCGGCGGAGACCGTCCACGCGGCCGAGCGGACGGGGTGCCGCTTCGCGTTTTGCGACGCGCTGATTCGTGCCGCGTTTGCCGCGGCACCGGGGCGTGCCGCCATGCGAAGTCGGGTTAGGGCGGGTCGACGAACACCGGCTTGCGCTCGAGCTTGATCTCCAGGGTGTCGCTGCTCCCGAGGGAGACCACGTCGCTGTCCACGTGCAGGCGGATGGCCTCGGTCTGGGGGGAAATGGCGCGGACACGGACCAGCTCGTGGGTGATGTCGAGCTCGATGGTCTGGTCGCGGAAGCGCACCCGGATGCGCAGGCACCGCAGCTCGTCCGGGAGGGAGGGGTTGAGCCAGAGGTGCTGGTCGCGGACCTCGATGCCGGTGTAGCAGCGCTGGATCAGGTCGACGGTGCCGGCCATGGCGCCCAGGTGGATGCCCTCGGAGGTGGTGCCCCCCTGGATGTCGGCCACGTCGCTCTCCAGGGCCTGGGTGAAGAGGGACCAGGAGCGAGGACGGTCGGAGCGTGCCAGCACCCAGGCGTCCACCACCCGGCTCAGGGTGGAGCCGTGGCTGGTGCGGGCGCCGTAGTACTCCACGTTGCGCGGGATCGACTCGGGATCGAACTCGTAGCCCAGGCGGGCGAAGAGGCCTTCGACCTCTTCCGCGGAGAAGAGGTAGAAGAGCATGAGCACGTCGGCCTGCTTGGTGGCCTTGTAGTGGTTGGGGGAGTCCCCCTCGGCCTCCAGGATGCGGTCCAGACGCTGGATATCGTCGTAGCGCTCGCGGTAGTCCTCCCAGTCCAGCTCCTCCAGGTCCCCGAAGCCCTCGAACTGGCTGATGATCCCGTCCCCTTGGAAACAGACCCGGAGCCTGCGGCTCACCCTGTCCCAGTGGGCCAGCTCGTCCTCGGAGATGGCGAGCTGTTCGGTCAGCTCCGCCCAACGCTCGGTGGGCAGGTGGGCGGGGAGGTCGAGGGCGCGGCAGAGCGTCCAGGCCGCGGTCAGCGTGGTGTAGGCGTGGTTGTCGAGCCCGGGCTCCTTGCGGTTCGGATAGCCGGTGTGAAACTCGTCGGGGCCCATGACCCCGCGGATCTCGTAGCGGTCGAGCTCCTGGTTGCGGGTGGCCAGGCTCGCCCACAGGCGGGCGATCTCCAGCAGCATCTCGGCCCCGTAGAAGGACAGGAACTCGGTGTCTCCGGTGGTCTGGTAGTACTTCCAGATGTTGTAGGCGATGGCGGAGTTGACGTGGCGCTGGAGCCGGGTCTCGTCCGGGGTCCAGTGTCCCGAGCGGGGGTTGAGATGCAGCTCCTGGCTCTCCTCGCGGCCGTTGCTTCCGCTCTGCCAGGGATACAGTGCCCCGCGCAGGCCCTCGGCGCGGGCGGCGGCGCGGGCCTCGTCCAGGCGCCGGTAGCGGTACAGCAACAGGGACCGGGTGATCTCCGGCAGGCGCAGGTCCAGCAGGGGGAAGATGAAGAGCTCGTCCCAGAAGATGTGGCCCCGGTAGGCCTCCCCGTGGAGTCCGCGGGCGGGGACGCCCGCGTCCAGGTCCATGACGTGGGGCGAGGCGGTGACCAGCAGGTGGAAGATGTGCAGGCGCAGGATGGCGGCGGTCCGCCCGCCATCGTCGTGGCGCAGGTCGAGCTCCAGGTCGAAACGCCGCCAGAGCTGGCGCCAGACGAGGGCATGGCTCGCCAGCAGCTCGCCGAAGCGCGGCACTCGGCCGATGGCCTTGCGCGCCTCCAGCCCGCACTCGCTGATGGCGGAGTCGCGGGAAGTGTAGAGGGCGACCAGCTTCTCGACGGTGACCGGCCGCTCGCGCTCCAGGGTCAGGCGGAACGTCTGGGCGATGTAGTCGGGCTGGCTGTCGAGCGCCGGCTCGATGTCCAGGCGCTGGTGGTCCAGGTAGGCCCGGGTGCGGGCGGCCAGGGCGACCTCCAGGCGGGACTGGCGGGTGCGCACCTTGAGATAGATGCCGTCCTCCGCTGCCGCCTGGTTCTCCACGGGCTCCAGATGACGGCCGTCGAGCCCCCGGTAGCACTCGACCCCGTCGTTGATCACCCGCCCGTCCAGAGCGCTGACGACCTCCACCGATCCGGACCAGTTGCAGGCCGCCAGCTCCGTCTCCAAGGCGGCCAGGTGGCTCTGGCCCATGTGGACCAGGCGGCGCTGGATCAGGTGCGTCTCCCGGCCCTTCGGGTCGCGGAAGAGGATCTCCCGGACGAGGATGCCGTCGCGCAGGTCCAGGGTCTGGCGGAAGGAGCAGACCTCCACCGATGCCAGGTCGAACCAGTCCCCGTCCTCGATGCGCAAGCGCAGCACCAGCCAGTTGGGCAGGTTGACCAGGTCCTCGTTCTCCACCACCCGGCCCTGGACCTCGCTTTCGACGCGGTCGTAGCCCCCGGCGAGGTAGGTCCCGGGATAGTGCACCTCGTCCGCCTGCGCCTCAGGCGCCGCGCCACGGGTGGCGAAGTAGCCGTTGCCCAGGGTGCACAGGGCCTCCCGCAGCTTCTCCTGCTCGGGGTGATAGTCGTGGTAGGACCAGGTCCAGTCATTCATCCGCGGTCTCCGTGTCGATCAGGTGGCGCAAGAGCTCGGCCACCCGGTCCGTGTCTTCGAGCCGGTAATCGGCCGCGCTGGGCTGGGGCCGCTCGGCCACCAGGATGCCGATACCCCGGCCATGCAGCGCCTCGAAGGCGTCCTCGTCGGTGAGGTCGTCGCCGATGTAGACGGGCAGGACATCGGGGCCGTCGAGCCCCAGCTCCGCGAGCAGCCAGCGCACCGCCCGGCCCTTGTCCCAGTCGATGTCGGGGCGCAGCTCGAACACCTTCTTGCCGCCGGTGCGGCGCAGTCCCTCGAAGCGTTCCCGCACCGCCTCCACCGCGGACCCCACGCGCGGTGCGTCCTCCTCGGCGACCTGGCGGTAGTGCACGGCGATGGCGAAGCGCTTGCGCTCCAGGCGGGCGCCGGGGATGTCGGCGAGCCGCTCTTCGAGCGCGCCGGCGGCCCGCTCCAGGTCGTCCAGGGCGTCGACCCCCTCGGGGAGCTCCAGGCGCAGGTCCGGACCCAGGATGTCGAAGCCGTGGCTGCCCGCATAGACCATCTCCGGGACGCCCACCAGGGCGCGCACGTCCTCCAGGTCGCGGCCGCTGATGACCGCCACCGGCATGGCCCGGGGGGCGTCGCGCAGGGTCCTTCGCATGTCCTCGGACAGCTTGGCGTCCTCCGGGCGCTCGACGATGGGGGTCAGGGTGCCGTCGTAGTCCAGGAAGAGGGCGGGGCGCTTGTCGGCGAGCCGGTCCGAGATCCGCTCCGGGTCCTCCAGGGGCGGGGGGACCCGCGCCTCGGCGCCCTCCACCTCGATCCAGCACAGGTCGCCGAAGACCCGGTCCGCGCCGGCCTCCGACAGGGCGTCGGTCTGATTGTCCCGGTCCACGCCGATGACCAGACCGAAGTGCCCGCGGCTGCCCGCGGCCACCCCGGCGATGGCATCCTCCAGCACGGCGGCGCGCCGGGGCTCGACGCCCAGTCGGCGCGCGGCCTCCAGAAAGGTGTCCGGGTCGGGCTTTCCGTCCAGGTCCAAGCGCTCGGCCTCGACGCCGTCCACCCGGGCGTCGAACAGGTCCGCGAGCCCCGCTTGCTCCAGGATGAGTGCGCAGTTCTTGCTGGCGGAGACCACCGCGGTGCGGAAGCCCGCCCGGCGCAGCCGGTGGAGGAGGGCGACGGCGCAGCCGTAGACCTCCACGCCCTGCTCCTCGACGAGCTTCTGGAAGATGCGGTTCTTTCGGTTGCCGAGGCCGCAGATCGTCTCCCGGTCCGGGGGGTCGTCCGGCTCCCCCATGGGCAGCTCGATAAGGCGGGCGGCGAGGAAGTGCTTGACCCCTTGGTAGCGGGGTCGGCCGTCCACGTAGCGGCGGTAGTCCCGTTCGATGTCGAAGGGCGTCAGATCCTCGCCGGCCCGGGCCTGTCGCGCTTCGAGGAAGGCGTCGAACAGCCGCTTCCAGGCGGTGGCGTGGACATCGGCCGTGCGGGTCACGACCCCGTCGAGGTCGAAGATGACGGCGTCGAGCCGCTCGCGCGAAAGGGTGAGCTCCGGGTCAGGCATGACGGGGGTCCTCGCAAGTGAGCAGCCCCACCGGGAAGCCGCGCAACACCTCACCGGCGGGCAGGATGTGCCGGCCGCGGCTGTGCGTGGCGCTGAGATCGGCGCCCGAGAGCAGGTCGCGCAGTGCGGGGCCGGGCACCGTGACGAAGGTCGACGACCAGGCCGGGGCGGCGAAGGGGTCGCCGGCCTCGCTGTCGGCCGGGACCAGCCCGGCGAGCAGGCGCGGGGCGAGGGCGACCACCGAGCGGCCGCCGTGGCGGCGCGCATAGGCGCACAGATGCTCGGCGCGGGGGCCCTGGACGTCGAGTGCGGTGTAGTCGCCCTGCTCGAAGAGCGCGGGATGCTCGCGACGCAGGCGCAGCGCCTCGCGGATGAGATAGAGCTTGGCGCGGCCGTCCTCCAGGTGGGCAAGCAGCTCCCCGAGCAGACCGGCGCGGGCGGGCGCGGCGTCAAGCGCGGCCCCCAGCTCGCCGAGCAGGGTGCGCCGCCGCTCGAAATCCACCGGGCGGCGGTTGTCGGGGTCGACCAGGCTGTAGGTCCAGAGCTCGGTGCCCTGATAGAGATCCGGCACGCCGGGCGCGGTCAGCCGCAGGAGCGTCAGCGACAGGCTGTTGAACAGACCGAGGCGGGCGACGCGGCGCTGGAAGGGGAGGAAGTCATCGAAGAAGGGGCGATTGCGTTCGGGGTCGAGGGCCGCGTCCACGAAGGCCGCGAGCGCCCCCTCGTACTCGGCGGCCGTATTGGTCCAGGCCGTATGGACCTTCGCCTCCTTGACGGCCTTCTCCATGTAGTCGCGGATGCGCTGGCGAAACGCCGACAGCGCCTCCTCGTCGAGCGGTTCGAGCGGCCAGGCGCCGAGCAGGGTCTGGTAGAGCAGATACTCGGTGTTGGGGTCGGGGACGTTGCCCCCGTCGACCTCACGACGGAAGCGGCGGTTGAGCAGGGCCCAGCGTTCGACATGCTCGCGCCACTCGCCGGGCAGCTCTGAGAGGACATGGAGCCGCGCCCGCACGTCTTCGGACCGCTTGCTGTCGTGGGTGGAGCCGGCGAGCAGGCCGTGAGGCCAGTCTCGGTGCCGCTGCTCGTTGGCGCGATGGAAGGCCGCGATGGAAAGGCCGAAGCGCCCGGGCTCGCCGCCCACCTCGTTGAGCGAGACCAGGCGGTGGTAGCGGTAGAAGGCGGTATCTTCGACGCCCTTGGCCGTGACCGGTCCGGTGTACTGCTGAAACTTCATTGCCAGGCGCAGGACCCGGGCGCGGTACTCCTGCGACTTGCCCTCGGCGATGTCGGTGGCCAGCACGTCCTGCACGAAACCGAACACCGTGTGATCCGGCGCCCGGCTGCGCCGCCGCGCCTCCGAGACCGCCTTGAGCACCTGGTGGCGGTCGCGCTTGAGCACGCCCTCCGCGCTGACGTAGGTGCGATAGACGGGGAAGCAGGCGACCACCTCGGCGAGGGCGTCGCGCAACGCGTCGAGCGTGTAATCCCGGGTATGCGGATCGGATTCGGCGATGCGCGAGAGCTCGCTCGCGAGCACGTGCAGCTCGCTGGAGAGCATGTTGCGCATCACCAGACGTTTGGTCGCGTAGACCTCATCGGCCAGCGGCCGGACCTCGCCCGCGAAGTCCTGGTAGCAGCGGCTGAGGGGATCGGCCCCTCGCGGATCGACCAGTAAGGCGTCCGCGAGCGCGGCGAAGTCGTACCCCGTGGTGCCGTGTACCGGCCAGGACGGCGGTAGCTGCTCGTTTTCGGCGAGGATCTTCTCCACCACCAGATACAGCGGGCGCTCGTCGGCGATCGCCTGGTCCGGCGCGCGGGCTGCCAGGGCGCCGACCTGCTCCTGGACCCAGCGGAAATACTGGGCGGGATCGTGGAGCCCGTCCGGGTGGTCGATGCGCAGGCCGGCGAGCCGCCCCTGCGCGATCAGCTCGAGGACCAGGGCGTGGGTGGCCTCGAACGCCTCGCGGTTCTCCATGCGCAGTGCCGCGAGATCGTTGATGTCGAAGAAGCGGCGGTAGTTGATCTCATCGGCGGCGACCCGCCAGTGCGCCAGGCGGTAGGCCTGGGCCTCCAGCAGCGCGTGCAGCCGCCCCGTGTCGGCGGTGTAGTGCTCGTCGCCGTTGAGCTCGCGCAGGCACTCGTGCACGTACCAGTTGAGATCGGCGTTGCCGGCGGTGAGCTCCGCCAGCCGGCGCTTGTGCAGCTCCTTATCGCGCCGCCGCTCGTTCAGCGCGGCCTCGTCGATCGACCAGCGCGGGGGCAGGTTGCCGAACGCCGTCACCAGGCTTTCGAACGCGGCGAGCTGCTCGTCGCTCTCGCCCAGGCGCTTGCGCAGCCGCTCCAGACCGGGGGCGAGAATCCGCGGGTACTCGCGGGGATCGATCGGGAAGTGATGCTCGTAGTACTCCGCCCGGAACGCGCCCTCGGCGAAGACCAGCCTGAGCGCGCCGCTGTCGAGGACGTTGCCGTAGTAGTCGCCGAGTACCGGCACCAGGACCTTGCCCCGCAGCTCCTGGCGCAGCGGCTCCCAATCGATGTCGAAGTAGCTCGCATAGGGTGAGGCGCGGCCGTTCTCGAGGACGTCGAGCCACCAGCCGTTCTCCTGGCCCATCACGCCGACATGGTTGGGGACCATGTCGAGGATCTGCGCCATGCCGTGGGCCGCCAGGTTGCGGTACAGGTGCTCGTAGTCGTCCGCGGTCCCGAGCTCCGGGTTGAGCCGGTCGTGGGCTACGACGTCGTAGCCGTGGGTGCTGCCGGGACGGGCCTTGAGGTAGGGGGAGAAGTAGCAGTGGCTGATGCCGAGCTCGGCCAGGTAGGGCACGAGCTCGGCCGCGGCGGCGAAGCCGAAGCCCGCGTGGAGCTGCAGCCGGTAGGTCGCCCGTGGGATGAGGGCGCGCGAGGGCGTCGCGTGCGGCTCGGGACGCGGCGCGGTGCGCGCCGCGCTGCCCCGCTCGGCGCGCACCGCGGCCAGCAAGGCCAGGATCTGGGGCTGCTCAGGCCAGGCCTCGAGCTCGAGCGGGTGGCGCCGCCGCCAGTTGGGGTAGGCATCGCCGCTGCCCGGCAGGTTGACCTGCTCGGCCTCGCCAAGGAGGTCGGCGGTCTGGATCAGCAGCAGCTTCGACGGCGCACGTGCCAGGTAGACTTGGATGGCGCACAGGTGCGCCGGGGTAAGCTCGGGCACGGCGACCGGATCGGCCGCCGATTCCGCCGGCAGCAGCCCCGCGTGCTCCAGGGCGAGGAAGAGACGGGCGCGATCGGAGGTGCGGGCGAGGAGCTGCTCCTCGTACTCCCGCTCCTCGGCGAACAGCCCAAGCTCGCGGCGCTGCTCCAGGTCCCGTCCTTGCCAGAAGCCCGCCAGCGTCGGGAGGTCGTGGGTGCTCGCCGCCACTACCGCCTGGGGCTCCAGCTCGGAGGGCGCCTGGAAGCCGGCCCGCGCGTCCCGTTCGAAATAGAGCAGGCGGAAGGAGAGGACCCCCAGCGGCGCAAGCCCGGTGCGCAGGGCGTCGGGGACGGTGCCGAGGTCCTCGCCGATGACCAGGCACCGATTGCGCACGCTCTCCAGCGCGAGCACGCCGAGCAGCTCCTCGAAGGGGTAGCTGAGATAGGCCCCGGCGGTCGGCGGCGCGCCCTCGGGGATCAGAAAGAGCCGCATCAGGCCCATGACGTGGTCGATGCGCAGCGCGCCGGCCTCGCGCATGTTCGCCCGCAGGGCCTGCGCGAAAGGCGCGTAGCCCAGCGCGCGGAGGACCAAGGGATGCCAGGCCAGCACCCCCCAGTTCTGACCCTTGGGGCTGAACGCGTCGGGCGGGGCGCCGATGTGCGCGCCCTGGATATAGCTCGCGGTGTCCGCCCAGACGTCGGCCCCTTCGGGCGAGGCCCCAATCGCCAGGTCCTGGCACAGGCCAAGCGCGAGCCCGAGCTCCAGCGAGCGTTTGCCCACCGCCTGGAGCTGCCGCTCGGCCTGCCACTGGAGCCAGGCGTGAAAGTCGATGCGCTCGCCGTGCTCGGCCGCGAAGGCGGCGACCGCTTGCGATCCGGCCTGCCGATAGGGCTCGGGCCAATCGCCGAGGGCCAGGGGGCCACCCGCGGCGGCGCAGTGGTGCTCGGACAGCGCCTCGAACAGGGCGAAGCGCCGCAGGGACTCCCCCTCCGCTTCGCAGAAGGCGAGGAAGTCTTGGGCCCGCGCGCTGCCCCGGGAGAGATGCTGCTCCCGGAAGTGCCGGTAGAGGCCCTCGAGCACGGTCAGCTTGGCCTTGGCGACGGCCGCGTAGTCGACCAAGGAGGCGCTGCGCGCGGCGCGCAGCAGGGCCTGAAAGGTCTCCCCGGCGACCTTCTGCTGCATCGGCTCGCACTCCGCGAGATCGGGGAGGGCCTCGACGTCGATGTGCAGCAGGTTGAGCCGCATGCGGCTGGAGGGTGAATAGGGGTTGCAGACCTCCGGCCGGCTGGGGAAGAGGGCATGCAGCGGGTTGAGAGCGACCGCGCCGGCCCCGGCCTCGGCGGTCAGCTCCACCAGCCGGGTGAGGTCCGTGAAGTCCCCGATCCCCCAGTTGCGTGACGAGCGCAGGGCGTGGAGCTGGGTCGAGAGCCCCCAGGCACGGCGCTCCCCGCTGACGCCTTCGGGAAGGTAGCAGCGTCGGGGTGCGAGGATCACCGTCTGCGCCGCCAGCGGCGTGGTCTGCTCGCCGCCGAAGAGCTCCAGGCGATGGTAGCCGTGCCCGCGGGGCGCCGGCAGGGCGACCCGACGCAGCACCCAGGACTGCCCCGCGATCCGGCGTTCCTCGGCCTGCGGCAGGGAGCCAAGGTCGAGCCTGCCCCCCGTCACTTCGCCCTGCTCGGTCGTGAGCATCCAATGCAAGGGCCCGTCTTCACCGCTGGTGGGCAGGATCAGTGAGAGCCTGAGCGACTCGGCGTCCTCCCACAGGACCTGAACCGGGGGCAGGACCCGCAGCCAGTCCTGGTCGAGCGCCACCCTCAGGCTTTTCTGCTCGACGGCCTCGTCACCCACCTCGGCCCCCATGGCCCGCAGCAGTGCGCGGCGGCTGCCGTCGGGCGGGCGATGCTCGCGGCCGTGGACGTCTTGGTAGTGGGCGGCGATCCCGTAGTGGGCGCAGAGGCGGTCGAGGACCGAGGTCTCACTCATGGTGTGGTTCCCGCGGGCTGCAGATGCCAGGCCACCGACCAGGGCGGCAGCCGGCCCTCGGCGATCGCGGGCGCGGCTTCCGCCGGCTCCAGGTAGAGCAGGCCGCCGGGTGCCGCATACGCCGGGCCCTTGATCAGGGCCTCGTCGTCGCCGAGGTTTGCGGTCAGCGTCAGCACGGCGCCGTCGCCCAGATGCCAGTAGACGCGGATGCCGCGCTGTCCGATGAGCTCGAAGCTGGTGCGCCCCCCTTCCATCGCGGGCACCCGAGGCGTGATCTCGCGGCGGCGCAGCGCGAGCAGCTCGCGGTGGAGCCGGTGCCAGCCCGCGTGGGGCTCTCGCGTGAGCGCGCCCCAATCGAGCTTGGAGCGATGGAAGGTCTCGGGATCGTTGGGGTCGGGGATCGACTCGCGCGCCTCGGGGTCGGCGAAGCGCTCGAAGCGGGCGAACTCGCGCCGGCGTCCCTCGGTGACCGATTGCACGAGCTCCTCGCCGAAGTCGCAAAAGAAGAGGAAGGGGCTCTCCGCCATCAGCTCCTGCCCCATGAAGAGGAGCGGCGGCGAGGGGGCGAGCAGCAGGAGGGCGATGGCCGCGCGCAGCGCCTGCGGGGTGGCGAGCGCGCTGATGCGCTCGCCGAATGCCCGGTTGCCGACCTGGTCGTGGTTCTGCAGCAGGCTGACGAAGGCGCTGGGCGGAAGATCGGCGCTCGGCTCACCCCGGGGTCGGCCGCCGCGGAAGTCTGACGGCTCGCCCTGATAGGCGAAGCCCTCGGCGAGGCACAGACCGAGGTGGCGCATCGTCTGCGTCGCGTAATCGAGGTAATAGCCGTCGCTCTCGCCGGTGGTCAGCAGGTGCAGGCAGTGGTGCAAGTCGTCGTTCCACTGGGCGACGTAGCGCCGGGGCATTCCCTCCTGGGTCCTGGCCAGGTAACGGGCGGCGTTGTCGTCGTTCTCCAGCACCAGGTGCACGTGTCGATGTGCGCCGGGTCCGGCGTGCACCGCCTCGGCCAGCTCGATGAGGATGTCGGGCTCCGAGTCGTCCAGGATGGCGTGCACCGCGTCGAGGCGCAGCCCGTCGAGGCGATACTCGTTGAGCCAATAGAGGGCGTTATGGATGAAGAAGTCGCGCACGTGCCGGCTTCCCTCGCCGTCGAAGTTGATCGCCGCCCCCCAGGGCGTGTGGTGGCGCTCGGTGAAGAACTGCGGGGCGTAGAGGTGCAGGTAGTTGCCCTCGGGTCCGAAGTGGTTGTAGACGACGTCGAGGAAGATCATCAGCCCGCGCTGGTGGGCGGCCTGGACCAGCGCCTTGAGGTCCTCGGGGCGCCCGTAGCTCGCATCCGGGGCGAACGGGAGCACCCCGTCGTAGCCCCAGTTGCGCTGCCCGGGGAAGGCCGCGACCGGCATCAGCTCGACGGCGGTGATCCCGAGATCGACCAGGTAGTCGAGGCGCTCGATCACCCCGCGAAAGCGGCCCTCGGGCGAGAAGGTCCCGACGTGCAGCTCGTAGAGCACCGCCTCCTCCCAGGGGCGGCCGTCCCATCCGTCCTCGTCCCAGGCGAAGGCCGCCGGGTCAATGACCTCGCTCGGACCGTGCACCCCGGCGGACTGGAAGCGGGACGCCGGATCGGGGACCTTGTGCCCGCCGTCGATCTGGTATCGGTAGAGCGTTCCGGGCGGGGTATCGCGCCGGACCTGCTCGAACCAGCCTCGTCCGCTGGCCGTGATCGCGAGGCAGTGCTCGCTCTGTCCCTCTTGGAGGCAGAGATCGACGCGGCGGGCGCCCGGGGCCCAGAGCCGGAAGCGTACCGAGCCGTCCTGCTGTAGCTGGGCGCCGAAAGGCATCTGGTGGGTCCGTTTGGTCATCGCCAGTCCTCCTCAGTTGCCGCCGCAGGCCGCCGCGGCGGGTGGCGTTCGGTCCGTCGAGCGGATCGCTGGTAGACATCCCCGGGCGGCTGGCGAACGCGGCGGGCGCGTGGCCCTCGCCGATGAGTCCAGGGCCGCGGGGTCGTCCGTGGCGGCTGTACCTGCCCCTGGCAGTCATCGCGACGTTACCAGATCAGCCCCCGATGGGTCCGAGGGCGCGTCAAGCCGCCGTGAGCGGGGCCGACCCTCGCGCGGCCGTTCAGGTCTTGGGAGCGGAAGGGCGAGTCTGCCTCGTCGACCGCCGGCGGTTCTCGGCCAGGTTCCGTGCTCATGCGTCATCCTCCGAGTGCGGCCTGAACGGTGGCGGCGTCGCGCGACGTCCCCTTGAGTGTCCCGCAAGAAGAGTGCCGTCGGCTCGCGGGGTGCCGACCCGAGCGGCGAACGGTCGCACCGGTTGAGAACCCCCGGTTCCGGGGCATTTGAGCCGAACCTGTCCCGCCTCGCGGCCTCGGCGCTTGCGAGGTCCGTCTCCGTGGCAGCGGGGTGAGGCGTGCAACCGAGGGCGCCGGGGGAACCCCCCAGTTTGGCCAAGGCACCGGCGTCCGCAGGCTGGTGGCATGTCGGTTGCTGGCCTTGGACCGACAGGGTCCCGCCCCGCGGGGCGAGTCTGCTCGTCCGGGTCGGTAGCCCGAATGATTCGGCGTCTCCCTACCAAGAGCCGCAACGCCACCGGAGCCAAGCCTATGTCCAGCATCAAGAGCGAGCAGGAGCAGATCGCCGCGACCCTGAAGGCACTCGCGTCGGACCCGGAGGTGGGTCCCTTCGCCGAGCGCATCCGGCTGCGCCCGGGTGACCCCTGGCGCATCGAAGGCGAGGTCGGCAGCGTTGCCGCCCGCCGCAAGGCGGTGCGCGTCGCGCGCCGATCGGCCCCCGGGCTCAGCTTTGAGGACGTGGTCCGGCTCAAGCGCGAGATCTGCCGCTCCGACCAAGGCCTGGCCCGCGCCGTGCGCGAGGCCCTGCGCGCGGAGCCCGTGTTCCAGGGCGTGCCCGACGTCGAGCCGGGTGTGCGGCCGCCAGCGGCGGATCAGCCGTGGATCGGGGTCATCGCCCATGACGGGGTGGTCTATCTTGGTGGCAGGCTCGACCTCGCGGGCCGGTCGGTGGCGGAGGCGCTGGCCTGGGAGACGGCCGCCTGCTCCGACGTCGTCAACTTGATCAGCCGGGAGCCGGACCCCAGGAGGTTCGACGAGGCGGTGGCGGAGGCCGTGAACACCCTGGTCGCCGAGCACCCCGCGCTGTTCGGCCAGCGGATCGCGGTGAGCTCCGCCCACGGCGAGATCACCCTGGAGGGGGAGGTCAGTGACCCCCGCCAGCGCGAGATCGCGGTTGGCCTCTGCTGGCTGATCCCGGAGGTGCGCGAGGTCCATGACCGCTTGGGGCCGGCGGATGCGTCGGCGCAGCCGCGCTCCTGAGGGCCGGTATCGGCCCCCCCTGGCGCGACCAGGGGGACGGGTCGAGCGGCAGCGTCAGGGCGCTTGAGAGGGGTCTGCTTATGGGTCGAACCCTATCGAGCCCAAGCGCGAGCGCCCGAACGGCGACCGCACGCGGCACGTCTCTCCGCGGCGCGGCGGACCCCTTCGCCACCGCCGACCGCCGGGTGACCAGCGAGCGGGACGTCTACCTCTTCCGCGAGGGGACCCACAGCCGCCTCTATCAGGTGCTCGGCGCCCGGCCCGACCCCGCTGGTCAGGGGGAGGGGACGCGTTTCGCGGTCTGGGCGCCCAACGCCGAGTCCGTATCGGTGATCGGCGAGTTCAACGGCTGGCGCGCCGGCGCCGATCCGCTCCGCCCGCGCCATGACGGCTCCGGCCTTTGGGAGGGCATGGTCCCCGCTGCCCAGCCTGGCGACCTCTACAAATACCGGATCGACGCCGAGGCGGGGCGTTTCTCCGCGGACCGCGGCGATCCCTTTGCACGCTGGTGGGAGGCCCCGCCGGGCAATGCGTCGCGCATCTGGCGAGAGGGGCCTGTCTGGGGCGACGAGACGTGGATGCGCGGGCGCGGCCGGCGTCACGGCGAAGGGGCGCCGCTGGCCGTCTACGAGGTCCATCTCGGCTCCTGGAGGCGCGTGGTCCTGCCGGACGGCGGCACCCGTTTCCTGAGCTACGGCGAGGCCGCCGATGCGCTGGCCGACTACGTCGCGGAGTTCGGCTTCACCCATGTGGAGCTCCTGCCGGTCATGGAGCACCCGGACTACGCCTCTCTGGGCTACGGTACGAGCGGCCACTTCGCGCCCACGGCCCGGTACGGCCGGCCGGAGGGGCTGATGCGCCTCATCGACCTGCTGCACCAGCGGGGGATCGGCGTCATCCTCGACTGGGCGCCCGCACTCTCGGGGGGCGGAGCCGAGACGCTGGTGCGATACGACGGCTCCGCGCTCTTCGAGCGCGTTGGGCGGCTGGACCCGGAGGCGGCCGGCGGGGGTCTCGGGTTCGACGTCGCGCGACCCGAGGTGCGCTCCTTCCTGCTCTCGGCCGCGCTCTACTGGTTCGACCGCTATCACGTCGACGGCCTGCGCGTGGCCGGGGCTTCGGACATGCTCCGGCGCGGAGGCGGCGAGGCGCCGGCGGCCGCCGCCTTCCTGCGCCAGCTCAACGCGGCGGTCCACCACACCTATCCCGACGCCCTGGGGATCATCGGCGAGCGCATCGAGGTGGAGGAGGGGCTCGGCTTCGCCCTGGAGTGGGACCGCGGCTGGTCGCAGGCCAGCCTCGCGGAGGCTCCTGCCCACCGGGTGCCGCGGCAAGACAGCTTCGCGCTCGGGGCGGCGGAGGCGGCCTCGCGCCGCGTGCTGCCGCTCTCCCACGAGCTGGTCGGCGGAGGGGCCGGTTCGCTGATCGCCCGCATGCCGGGCGACGACTGGCAGCGCCGGGCGCGGCTGCGGCTGCTGCTGGGGTCTCTCTACGCTTGTCCGGGCAGCAAGCTCCTGTTCATGGGCACAGAGATCGGCCAGGAGCAAGGGTGGCACCCCGAGAGCAGCCTCGATTGGCACCTGCTGGAGCGGCCCGGGCACCGGGGGATCAAGACCTGGGTGCGGGATCTCAATCAGCGTTACCGCCATACCCCGGTGTTGTTCCAGCGTGATCTCGACCCCGGGGGCGCGGCCCTGATGGCCGTCGAGGGAGGCTCGGACGGAATAGCTGCCCTGCTGCGCCGGGGCTCGGCGCCGGACGAGCTGATGCTGGTGGTCTTCAACCGCCGCCCCGAGCCGGTCGTCGCCTGTCGGATCGGGGTCCCCAGGGGCGGCTGGTGGCACGAGGTGCTGAACAGCGACGCCTGGATGTACGGCGGCAGCGGGCAGGGCAACCTGGGCGGCGTCGACGCCGACCCGGTGCCGGTGGGCGGGCAGTACAGCTCGCTGTTGCTGACCCTGCCCCCGCTCGGCGTCCTATTCTTGCAGTATCAGGGGCAGGGTCCGGCCCAGGGAGGGCGGCAATGAGCGCGCGGCAAGCCGGCAGAAGCCGAACCGTGATCGAGGCGGTCGCGCCCGCGGTGGACGCCGGGCGCTTCCCGGTCAAGCGCACCCTGGGCGAGACGGTGATCGTCGAGGCCGATGTCTTCGCCGACGGCCACGACAGCCTGGGCTGCGCGGTGCAGTTCCGCGCCGACGGCGACCCCCCCGAGTGGCGGGAGGTACGCATGCGCCCGCTCGGCAACGACCGTTGGCGCGGCGAGTTTGCGGTGGACCGATGCGGGACCTACCGCTACCGGGTCAAGGCCTGGGTCGATTACTTCGCGAGCTGGCGGCGCGACCTCGACAAGCGCATCGAGGCGGGCCAGGACCTCAGCGTCCCGCTTAGCATCGGCACCGCGCTGGTGGAGCAGGCCGCCGCGCGGGCCCAGGGCGGTGCCGCGGCCGAGCTCGCCGATTGGGCCCGACGCCTGGGCGGTGCCGCGTCCGTCGAGCAGCGCACCGCCTGGGCGCTGGACGAGGACCTGCTGGGCCTGATGGCGGCCCACGCCGACCGCGCACTCGCGACCTACTCCGAGGTCGAGCTCAGGGTGACCGTGGACCGCCCGCTGGCGCGCTTCTCGGCCTGGTACGAGCTCTTTCCGCGCTCCACCAGCCCGGTGCCGGGCCGCCACGGAACCCTGCGGGACTGCGAGGCCCGGCTCGCCTACGTCGCGGAGATGGGCTTCGACATCCTCTATCTGCCGCCCATCCATCCCATCGGGTTGACCTTCCGCAAGGGGCCCAACAACCGCCTCGGCGCGGCCGCCGACGATCCCGGAAGCCCCTGGGCGATCGGCTCGCCCGCCGGGGGGCACACCGAGGTGCACCCCGAGCTTGGCACGCTCGACGACTTTCGCCGCTTCCTCGGAAAGGCCCGCGAGCTCGGTATCGAGGTGGCGCTCGACATCGCCTTCCAGTGCAGCCCCGATCACCCCTGGGTGCGGGAGCACCCGCAGTGGTTCGTGCACCGCCCCGACGGCAGCATCCAGTACGCCGAGAACCCGCCCAAGCGCTACCAGGACATCTATCCGCTGAACTTCGAGAGCGAGGACTGGGAGGGCCTGTGGCAGGCCCTGCGCGATGTCTTCCTGTTTTGGGCGCAGCAGGGGGTCGGCGTGTTCCGGGTGGACAATCCCCATACCAAGTCGCTGCACTTCTGGGAGTGGGTGATCGCCGAGGTCAAGCAGGTCCAGCCGGAGGCGATCTTCTTATCCGAGGCGTTCACCCGGCCCGCGCTCATGCACCGGTTGGCCAAGGCGGGGTTCACTCAGTCCTACAATTACTTCCCCTGGCGCAACACCAAGTGGGAGCTGACCCAGTACTTCACCGAGCTGACCAAGGGGCCAGGCCGCGAATACCTGCGCCCCAACCTCTGGCCGAACACCCCCGACATCCTGCCGGAGTACTTGCAGTACGGCGGGCGTGCGGCGTTCGCGGTCCGGCTGGTCCTGGCGGCCACCCTGGGGGCCAGCTACGGCATCTACGGCCCCGCCTTCGAGCTCTGCGAGGCCCGCGCCCGCGAGCCCGGGAGCGAGGAGTACCTCGACTCGGAGAAGTACCAGATCCGCGCCTGGGACATCGACCGGCCGGACAGCCTCAGGGACCTGGTGGCCAGGGTCAACCGCGTCCGCCGCGAGAACCCGGCGCTGCAGAGCGACTGGAGCCTCCACTTTCATCCGGTCGACAACGAGGCCCTGATCGCCTACAGCAAGCAGGACGAGCGCTCCGGCAATACCGTGCTGGTGGTGGTCAACCTCGACCCCCACCACCGCCAGAGCGGATGGATCGATCTGCCCATCGAGCGGCTCGGCATGCATCCGCGCCAGACCTACCAGATGCACGACCTGCTCGGGGGCGCCCGCTACCTGTGGAGCGGCGGGCGCAACTATGTGGAGCTCGACCCCGCCAAGGTCCCGGCCCACCTTTTCCGGCTGCGCCGGCGCCTGCGCAGCGAGCGCGACTTCGACTACTACTTCTGAGCCATGAATCAGCGGCCAACAGAGGATCGGCTCACCGATGACCCGCTCTGGTACAAGGACGCGGTCATCTACCAGACGCACGTCAAGGCCTTCTTCGATACCGATGGGGACGGAACGGGCGATTTCCGCGGTCTGACCCAGAAGCTCGACTATGTCCGCGACCTGGGGGTCAATGCCATCTGGCTGCTGCCGTTCTACCCCTCGCCGATGCGCGATGACGGCTACGACATCTCCGACTACCGCAACATCTATCCGCCCTACGGCACCCGCCGGGACTTCCGCCGCTTCGTCAGCGCCGCCCATCGGCGCGGCATCCGGGTGATCACCGAGCTGGTCATCAACCACACCTCGGACCAGCACCCTTGGTTCCAGGCCGCGCGGCGGGCGTCCAAGGGATCACGCAAGCGCGACTTCTACGTCTGGAGCGACGACGACCAGCGCTTCGCCGAGACCCGGATCATCTTCACCGACACCGAGACCTCCAACTGGGCCTGGGACCCGGTGGCCCAGCAGTACTACTGGCACCGATTCTTTTCTCACCAGCCGGACCTCAACCACAACAACCCGCAGGTGGTGAGGGCGGTCATCCGGGTGATGCGCTTCTGGCTCGACCTGGGGGTCGACGGGCTGCGCCTCGATGCCATCCCGTACCTCTGTGTGCGCGACGGCACCAGCAACGAGAACCTGCCGGAGACCCACGCGGTGATCAGACAGATGCGCCGCGTGGTCGACACCCACTACCAGAACCGCATGTTCCTCGCCGAGGCTAACCAGTGGCCGGAGGACGTGCGCGACTACTTCGGCGACGGTGACGAGTGCCACCTCGCCTATCACTTCCCGCTGATGCCGCGCATGTACATGGCGCTCGCCCAGGAGGACCGCCACCCGGTCGTGGAGATCCTGGAGCAGACCCCGGAGATCCCCCCGAGCTGCCAATGGGCGATCTTCCTGCGCAACCACGATGAGCTGACCCTGGAGATGGTCAGCGACCGCGAGCGCGACTACATGTACCAGACCTACGCGGGCGACCCGCGCATGCGCGTCAACGTGGGTATCCGCCGCCGGCTCGCGCCGCTGCTCGACAACGATCAGGACAAGATCCGGCTGATGCACAGCCTGCTGCTGTCGATGCCCGGCTCGCCGATCCTCTACTACGGCGACGAGCTTGGGATGGGCGACAACATCTATCTGGGCGACCGCAACGGCGTGCGCACCCCGATGCAATGGTCGCCGGACCGCAACGCCGGATTCTCGCGGGCCGACCCGCAGCGGCTCTACCTGCCGCCGATCATGGACCCGATCTACGGCTACCAGTCGGTCAACGTCGAGGCCCAGCAGCGCGAGGCCGCCTCCCTGCTCAACTGGATGCGACGCGTCATCGAGGTGCGCAAGGGCCATCAGGTCTTCGGCCGCGGGGGCCTGGAGCTGCTCCACCCCGGCAACCGCAAGATCCTCGCTTACGTGCGCGAGGGCGGCGACGGCGAGGCGCATGAGGTGGTCCTGTGCGTGGCCAACCTCGGCCGCGGCGCCCAGCCGGTGGAGCTCGACCTCGCGCGCTACCAGGGGCGGGTGCCCATCGAGATGCTCGGGCAGACCCCCTTTCCGCCGATCGGCGAGCTGCCCTATCTGCTTACCCTCCCCGGGCACGGGTTCTACTGGTTCCTGCTCTCCAAGGAGGCGCAGGCGCCCGCCTGGCACGAGGAGCGTCTGCCCGCCCTCAAGCTCGCCACCCTGGTCACCCCGGAGGGCTGGCGCAGCCTCCAGCCGGACAGGGCGGAGCGGCGCGAACCGATGACGCGCGCGCTGGCGCTGCTCGAGCAGAAGGTGCTTCCGGCCTACCTACCCACCCGCCGCTGGTATGCCGCCAAGGACATCGGTATTCGCCGAGTCACGCTCGGCGAGCGGCAGGAGTGGTCGGAATGGCTGTTGAGTCTGATGCGGGTGGAGCTCGACGACGGCTCGGTGCAGGACTACTTCCTCCCCCTCAGCATCCTCTGGGAGGGGCGCGACGAGGAGCCGACCGCCGGGGCAGCGGTCGCGGCCTCGCTGGCACGGGTCCGCCGTCATTCCGCCCCCGGACTCTTGTGCGACGCCTTCGCCGACGAGCGCTTCGTGCGCGCGCTTGCCCGTGCCATCGGTGAAGGCGCGGAGGCGCCGCTCGGCTCGGGGCGCCTGGTGTTCTCTCCGACGGCCGCCTTCGCGCGCCTGCAGCAGGACGACAGAGACCCCGGCATGCGCCTGCTGGCGGAGGGCAGCAACAGCGGGGCGGTCCTCGACGACCGGCTGTTCCTCAAGGGGTACCGGCGGCTGCGTCCGGGCGTCAACCCGGAGGTCGAGATGGGGCGGTTCCTGACCGAGGTGTCCCCCTTCTCCCAGATCGTCCCGCTCGCGGGCTCCCTGGAGTACCAGGCCAGCGGCGGCAGCTCCACCACGCTGGCGGTGCTGGAGGCCTATGTGCCGAACCAGGGCGACCTCTGGCAGTTCACGCTGGACCTGCTCGGCCGCCTCGCGGAGGCCTACGGCGAGCGCGGCGAGGAATGGGACGCGGACCCGGCGCAGATCAGCTATGCGGCGCTGGTCGACACGCTCGGACGGCGGATCGCCGAGCTGCACCGCGCGCTCGCCCAGCCGGGCGGCGGGGCGGCGTTCGATCCGGAGCCGGTGACTGGCGAGGACCTCGCCGCCTGGCGCGGCAAGGTCGAGCGGGAAGCGCGGGAGACCCTCGGACACCTGGGCGCTCACCTGGAGGAGCTTCCCGCCGGCGTGCGCACCGCCGCGGAGGGCTTGCTCGCGCAGGGCGACGCGCTGATCGCGCGGATCGGCGAGCTGACGCCGGAGCACCTGGGCGCGGTCAAGACGCGCTACCACGGCGACCTCCACCTGGGTCAGGTCCTGGTCGTGCAGAACGACGTCGTGGTGATCGACTTCGAGGGCGAGCCGGCGCGGCCGCTCGCCGAGCGTCGGGTCAAGCACTCGCCCCTGCTCGACGCCGCGGGCATGGTGCGCTCGTTCGACTATGCCGGCCGCAATGCACTGGAGCTCGTGTGCCGCGTGCGCCCGAGCGAGCGCGAGCGGCTTGCCGGCCCCCTCGCGCGCTGGAGCGCGGCGATGGTGCAGCGCTTTCTCGCGGCCTACCGCGAGGCCGCCGAGGGATCGGCCTTCTACCCCGAGCCCGGGCCGCAGGCGGACGACCTGATCCAGCTCTTCGCCCTGGAGAAGGCCCTGTACGAGATTCGCTACGAGCTCGACAACCGCCCCGCGTGGGTCGGTATCCCAATCGACGGGGTCGCGGCGATGCTCGGGTCGTGAGCCCGCTAAGTAGGTGCTCATTATTGGCCATCCTGGCCAAAATCAGCACGGAGCCGGAAAAGCGCTGTTTCCCGGCTCCTTCATTTTCAGTCGCTTGCGCGCCTGAAAATGGCGGGGCTCCTGCCTTGCGCGGGAAACGCTGAATTCTTCAGCGTTTCCCTAAGGTGTGCGGTCGTTGGGCAGGCCCTCCGCGCTGGGCGATGCGCTCCGTATTTCCACGGATGCCGTTTGCCGTAGTGCTACGCATGGCGACCGGTGTTGATTTTGATAGAGTGTAAACGCACCGTGAGTAAGGAATAATCGCCGGGGTTGTAAAAGGGGTCCGACACCCGCCGCCGGCCGTCGCACTCAAGATCACTTTGGATGGTTTTCACGATTTCGCCTGGGGGCAAAGCCGGCCCCTTTCCGGAGGAGCTTTCTTTATGAGCGGAGGCATGACGAAGCTGCCCGTGATGCCCGCAAGGATTGATCGCACCATCGACCCCCATGAGCTGGACAAGGCGATCCTCCACATGCGGGAGGAAGAGCGGCGGAGGATCGCCGCGGACCTGCATGACGGAATCGGGCAGACGCTCAGCGCCATGCAGCTTGCGGTGGGTGGGCTCAGGAAGCTCCTCGAAGATCGCTTCACCGATGTCGAAGATGCGATCTTCGATTACCTGACCGAGCGCATCGCCGATGCCATGGATGAGATGCGCCGGATTTGTCTCGACATCCGCCCGGCCGAGCTGGACGACCAAGGAGTCATCCATGCGGTCAGCGGGCTGTGTCGGGAGCTCTCTCGAGCATTGACCCATCTCGACGTCAGCCTGACGGTTCGCGCCGACGAGCGCGACATCCCGCTGCCGGTGAAGGTAGCCATCTTCCGCATCCTGCAGGAGGCCTGCAGCAACGCCTGCAAGCACGCACGGGCGGCCCGCGTGTCGGTGCTGTTGGAGACGGATGCCGAGGGGATTCGGCTCACCGTTGCGGACGACGGCGTTGGCTTCGCCACCGGGCCGGCCCGGCAGTCCCGAAGGGGTTACGGCCTCGGCGGCATGCGCCAGCGGGCGGCGATGACCGGCGGCAGCCTCAGCGTCCGTTCGCAACCCGGAAAAGGGACCCAGGTCGTTGCTGCCTGGCCGATCGATCAGGCCGCCGATGCGGCCGGCCCCGGCCTCACGGCGGCCTAGTCACAGGCTCCAAAAGGCCTCATAGCGCATGCCGCCGGTCTCGCGGCGCGTTTCGCGATAGGAGGCGCCCGAGAGCACCGCGCGTTCCCAGGCCTCGGAGATGGCCGGGCCTCCGATTACCTCACCGCCGGCGCTGACCTCCACGGCGAGGCGCAGCCCCTGCTCCTGATCCAGTGACACCCGCACGTCCTCGATGCCGTTGCGGCTGACGAGGTGCTTGAGCGTCTGCTGCACGACGCGGAAGACGACGACCCGCAAGGGCTCAGGCACGTCTTCGTCGCGCACGGCGATGTCGGGCCTGACGAGGGGTCGGCCGAGTGCCTGCTCGGCCTCGCGACAGAGCTGAGCGAGGGCGGCGCCGAGACCGAAATCGTCGAGGATCGGTGGGCGAAGATCCATGGCCAGGGTGCGCACGTCCCGAATGACGCCTTGGACCAGCGAGACGATCTCCTCGCTCGGGGGGCCGTTGTTCGCGAGCTGCCGCCGCGCGGTGGCCCGCGCGAGCGCTTCGATCTTGAGCTTGACGGCGCTCAGGGTCTGCGCGATCTCCTCGTGCAGCTCCCAGGCGACGCGGCGGCGATCGTTCTCCTCGGCGGCCATCCTGCGCTCGGAGAGCGTCTGCAGGGTCCGGTTTCGCTCGAGGATCATCTCGCGCTGCTTGGCGATGATCCGCTCCGAGCGCAGGACCACCGACACTAGCAGGGCGTACAGTACGATCATGATCGCCGTGATCGCGCCCAGCACGAGCAGCTCGTTGCGGGTCATGGCCCGGACGATGGGCGCGACGTCCGTATAGAGCTCAAAGACCCCGAGCGGTCGCGGATTGCCCGGCTCCCGAATCGGGACATAGGTCTCGATCAGCATGTCCTCGCCGCTGATTAACTGGAAGGTTTGGGGGGCTCGCTGAGGGAGGAGCTCGCTGCGGATCTCACCGCGGAGCGCGGCCTGTAAGCGCGGATTCGTGCGCTCGCTCATGCCGATTTCCCGTTCCTCGGTGGAATAGCGCACGTTCCCGCCCCGATCGTGGATCTTGAGGCGCACCACCGGTGTGTCCCTCAGGGACTCCAGCACCAGACCGAAGAGCTCCTTGGGCGAGCCGCCGGCGGCGCCGTCTCCCGCGTTTTCCGCCGACGCCAAGAGATATTCGTCGAGCTCGGGGATGACCGCATTCAGGGCCAGGGTGGCGACGGTGACGTTGTTGCGCTCCCCCAATTCGATGATGGTGCGGATGGAGAGGCTGTGGTAGAGCGCAGCCAATACGATGGCCGTGATCAGGACCCCGACGAGACTCGCGAAGGCAAAATGTCGGGTCACCATAAGCGACCCGTGCGGACCCGGATGCGGCGTTTTCACCGGTATGCGCGGGGCATCAGCGCGACACCAGCCCATTGTCGATTGCGTAGGCGATCAACCCGACAACGCTGCTAAGGTTGAGCTTGTGCATGGCATTCGCGCGATGCTTTTCCACCGTCTTGACGCTGATGAACAACAGATCAGCAATCTCGCGGTTCTTATACCCTTCCGCCACGAGCTTTACCACCTCGCGCTCCCGGCTTGTGAGCATGCCCTCGGTCGGGGCGGCAGCCGTCGTCGCCTCCGTTGCGAGGTAGCCGCCGACTACCATTCCGCAAATCCGAGGACTAAGGTAAGTCCCTCCGGAGGCGACGCGCCTGATCGCCGTCAGGAGGTCAGGATGTGAGTCGTCCTTAAGAATGTAGCCATCGGCACCCGCGTCGAGGGCGGCGCGAACATGCTCGTCGGATTTGTGGACGGTCATGACGATGATCTTGACATGCGGGTCACGTCGCTTAAGGTGCCTAATGGCCTCGGTGCCGTTCATGAGTGGCATCGAGAGGTCGATCAACACCAGATCGGGCTGGAGTTCTTTCGCCTGCGCGACGGCCTGAAGCCCGTCATCTGCCTCCCCGACGACCTCGAGGTCGGGTTCGAGATTGAGCAGAGTGCGCATGCCCGTTCTTAGCACGGCGTGATCCTCGGCAAGCAAGATGCGTTGTTTGTACATGTGAACAATGAACAGCAATGAAATCTTTATCGCGGTATGGCGTCGGAATGACGGTAACATCCTTTGGAGAGATGAACGATCGCGCGGTTACGTTTCGTGTGGGTGAGGGGTCAGCGGTCTTTGGTCCATGGCAGGTCGCGACGATGTCCTGACGAAGTGGTCTGGGCGTGCGCGTTGGGGGAGTCCGTGTGGACAAAGCGTGCCTGTCGCAAGTCAGTGTGGGGACAAGGTGGTAACAACACTAATGTAGGCCAGTTTCTGGTGGCGGCTTGAAAAATCTCTTTCCTATCGCGTGCGCGCCCGAGAAGAGCCACCGGGGTGGGTGATACGGGAACCTCCAAAAAGTCGGTGTTTCGGCGCTTGCATTAGTAACGGCTAATGCAGCGAACCAAAAAGCTCCGGTTTCCGCGAGAAACGGGCGCATCTATCCTGCGCTTGGTTAGCTGCAGGTAGCGCATCAGGTCGTAGGTCATGGTCATGAGGCCGATCTTGACCTCGGCACAGCCCAGCCCGATGGGGCGGATGAGCTTGCCGGTCATGCTGCTCTACTGGAAGCCGAGGACATGCTCGACGCGGGCCCGGATCTGCGAGCGGCAGCGCTTGTGGGCCTGCTGCTCGGCGCTCAACGGCCGGCCCGCCTAGCCCTTCTGACAGATGTGGCTCACGTAGCGGCGTCGGCGAGGACGGCTTCCGTCGCCTCGCGGCGGTAGGCGTTGTGGGCCCACCCATCGGGGTCCTCGTTGTCGGGGTCGATGAGGTCGTTGCGGCACCTGGCTGTCGTGCACTTGCGCGGGCGTGACTGTAAAGCTACGGATCAGCTTGTGGGCGCATCGCCGTCGAGGTGGCTCTTAT
>JALOTB010000050.1 GCA_025458165.1 Chromatiaceae bacterium
CGAACATAGATACACGGGCGTTCTCGGCGCTCGGCTGAAACCCGTGCGCTGCGCGGCTTCCCACCAGGCGTGTTACTCGGAAGTGTCAAAGTCGGGTCAAGAGGCCGTCACATTTCCGCGGGTTGTCGCATGTCATCATCGCCGTGGAGCATCCTGAAGACGGAGCAGCAATGTCCCCAGCACTCACGAGGTCGGTCACCGCGTTCCTGGTCATCCTCGGCACTGCCGCGGCGCCCGCGCTCGCCGCCAAGGAGAACCTCTGCCCGCCCGCCAAGGATCAGGTGCAGGTACGCTTCACCTACGGTTCGGAGAAGGCCGCGTGGATCCACGAGGTCACCGACGCCTTCAATCGCGAGGGAGTCAAGACCGCCTCGGGCAAGCGGATCTGCGTCAACGCCGTCCCTAAGGGCTCGGGCGAGAGCGTCAACGAGGTCAAAGACGGCAGCGCCGGTCCGTTGGAGGTCCATGCCACCAGTCCGGCCTCGGATCTGTACGTCAATCTCATCAATCACGAGTACGCCTCGGAAAAGGGCGGCGACCTGCTCCAGGTCGAGGGCTTCCTGGTCTCCTCCCCGGTCGTGATCGCGGCCTGGGAGCCGGTCCTCGCCCAGCTCGGCGCGGCGGGGGAGGTCGGCTGGGCCGAGCTCTTCGCGCGCGCCTCGGACCCCGGTTTCCGCTTTGGTCAGACCAACCCGGAGACCTCCAACAGCGGGCTCTCGGCGCTGGTCGCCCAGTTCTACGCCGGGGCGGAGGCCGCGGCCGGTCGGCCCTCCCCGCGCCTCTCGCTCGCCAAGGTCGAGGACCCGCAGGTGCGCGAGTTCGTCGCCAGGGTCCACGAGAGCGTGATCCACTATGGCCAGTCGACCGGCTTCTACGCCGAGAAGATGCGTGAGGGCGGCCCTGGCTACGCGGACGCCGTGGTCATCTACGAGAGTGACGTCATCCAGGCCAACCACCAGATCCGCGAGCGCCGCCTGGGCTACCCCCGGCTGGTGGCCGTCTATCCGCGCGAGGGGAGCTTTGCGACCAATCATCCGTTCGCAATCGTCAAGCGGGACTGGGTCGACGCGGACGAGGAGGAGGGGGCGAAGCGCTATTTCGAGTACCTGATGTCGCCCCAGGTCCAGGCCCAGGCCCTGCCCTACGGTTTCCGCCCTGGCGTCGCGCTCGATCTGGACCCGTCGATTTATGCCCGGGTGTGGAGCGCCGAGAACGGCGTGCAGCCCTTCGAGACCGTGCACCGGTTCCTGGCCGCGCCGGGTGGCGAGGTGGTGAAGGCGATCCGCGACGCCTTCCGCACCATCAAGAAAAAGTCGCTTGTTTATCTCGTGATCGATCGCTCGGGGAGCATGGACGCCAAGCTCTTCGATGCCGAGCGCGGGCAGCAGCGCACGCGCATGGAGATGGCGGTGGAGAGCGCCAACCTGCTCGCCTCGCGCCTGCAGGACAAGGATCGCCTCGCCCTGGTGCTCTACGACTACGGCGTCCGCTACGCGGACATCACCCCAAAGGGGCAGCCCTTGGCGATGGATGCGGCGGGACGGGAGCGCCTGGCCAATGCGCTGGCGCGTGAGCGGCCCAGTGGTGGTACCGCGATGCGCGATGCGATCTCCGCGGCCTGGGATGACGCCTGCCGCGAAGTGAAGCAGACCCCGGCCGACCGCTCGATCCGCGTGCTGGTGGTGCTCACCGATGGCATCGACAACGCCTCCAAGCCGGCGAACGAGACCGACGCGCTAGTCCGGCGGATCGGCTTCGCGAAGGCCGACGGCCGTGGCGGCCACCTTGGAGATCCGGCCTGCAAGATCCCGGTCTTCGGCATTGCGTTCGGGGGCGAGGCCGACGACCGTTCGCTGCGTGCCATCACCGGGGCG
Organism: Chromatiaceae bacterium; assembly: GCA_025458165.1. GTDB lineage: Bacteria > Pseudomonadota > Gammaproteobacteria > Chromatiales > Chromatiaceae > JALOTB01. The sequence continues at coordinate 1,875 of JALOTB010000050.1, forward strand.
ACGGGGGGCGAGACCCGCCGCGGCGACGCGGCCGAGATCCGCGCCATCTTCGAGCGCTTCAGCGAGCTGCTCTAGGCCCGGCGAGCCCAGACGGAGCGCCCCATGAGCACGAGTTCCTGTCGGTTCCACAAATGGCTCCCGGTTGTCGCCCTGCTGTCGCTGGCCGGGCCGATGCTGCCGGGGACGGTCACCGCGGCCGAGAAGCTGTTCGATTTCGGCAGCCTCAATGTCGACCTCTCGCGCGTCCAGGCCCGCCCGCAGCCGGCTGGGGCACCAGAGCCGGCGGCGTCCGAAACGGTCAAGCAGGCCCCGGCCCAGCAGTTGCCGAGCACGCCGGAGAGCCCGGCGCCGCGGGTGCTGCCGCGCGACGGCCAGGAGGACATCGCCGCGACCCTCAAGGCCGAGCAGATCGCCGTGGCGCCGGTGGCGGTGGCCGCCCCCGCGGGCCAGCGCCTGTCGGTCGTCTACCCGGTGACCGAGGATCGCCCGGTGATCGAGGTGAAGATCGCCGCCGGCTCCGAGAAGCGCGGTTGGCTCGAGGAGGCGGCCGCCCGTTTCATGGCGGACCCGAGCCGGAACAGCCTCGACGGCAAGCCGATCCGGGTGGTGATCGACAAGATCGGCTCGATCCAGTCCGGCGAGCTGATCCTCTCCGGGCGCACCATGCACGGCGGGCGCAACGAGTACCAGGTCTGGGCCCCGGCCTCGAGCATCTTCCGCGGCGTGGTCGAAGACGCCTTTACCGGCGGCAAGCTCTTCGAGAGCGACGAGTCGGTCGCGCGCAGCCCGATGGTCTTCGTCACCTGGGCGCCGGTGCAGGAGGCGGTGGATCGGGTGATCGAGAAGTCGATGAGCTTCGACACCATCACGGAGATCTTCTCCCGCGAGCTGCGCGGTGAGGTCATCGACCCGAACGGCCGCAGCTTCCAGTTCGGCTTCACCCGGCCTGAGGATTCGAACAGCGGGGCGGTGGCCCTGATCGCCATGGCCTACGAGTTCTTCGCCCGCGACCGGGGGCGCTACCTGATCCGCATGGATGACCTCCAGGACACGCAGTTCCAGGCCTATCTCGCGCTGATCAAGTACATGTCGGACCAGACCAAGACCAGCACCGGCAAGCTGGCCGAGCCGCTGATGCAGGCCGGCTACGGCGGGCAGCCGCTCTCCAGCGTCTATGTCTACGAGAACCTGGCGGTGAAGCTCGCCTTCATCCGGCGGGCGAACGACCCCGGCGGCCCGCAACCGGTGATCCGCTACCCCAAGTACAACCTGGTGAGCGATCACCCGTACTACACGCTGCGCCACGGCAACTCGCGAGAGCAGGTGGAAGCGGCGCTGCGCTTCCGCGACTACCTGCTGACCAAGGAGATGCAGCTCTGGGCGCTGCAGCGGGAGGGTTTCCGGCCGGTAAGCACCGAGATCAGCAACGAGGAGATGAGCCAGGTCCTCGGTGACTTCGTGGCCGAGAACGGGCTGGTGCCGGACCTGGTGAAGGCGTCGCAGATCCTGATCCCGGCCCAAAAGGGTGAGGTGGTGCGCGCCCTCATCCAGACCTACGAGGCCCTCGGCGATCCCAAGGGCAGCAACCTGTAACTGACACCAAGGATTCACACGCGATACGCGCGCCGGGGGCGCGCGATTCATTTGGGGGACAGAGGCTATGAGAACCATTCAAACGGCCGCCGCCGTCTTCGCACTCGTCCTTGCCGTCGCACCGGCCGGCGCGGCCTCGCTCGGCGACCTGCTCAAGCAGCTCAGTGCCTTCGATTTCGGGGGGAGCGAGTTTGACGCCACAAAATTCGACGGCAACAAGCACAAATGGGCCGACCGCGACCGCTGGGTCGGCGAGGCACTCGACCAGGCCTACCGGGCCCTGGAGCGCTCGGATCGGGAGGTCAATCTGTTCGACTTCCAGAATTACTACAACGTCCTCGCGATCACCTGGACCCCGGACTACCTCAAGGACCCGGCCAACATCGGCAACCTGAACGCCTACGCAACCTTCACCGAGTACCTGTCGCGCTACCTCAAGGTCAAGCAAGACCTGATCAGCGCGATCGCCGATCTCAACCGCAACTACGCCGTGCTCAACCGCGTAGACCCCCGCCAGCTTACTGGTCCCTTCCAGCTCGAGAGCACCGGGCAGACCCGCTCGTACACCCAGCGCGCGGCGGGCACAGTCGACGCCAAGGCGCACGAGGCAGCGCTCGCGACCTCGGCCGGCGCGGTGGAGAAGTACACCGCCGAGCTCAACCGGGCGATCGAGTACGGCACCGAGCTCGAGTCCTATTTCAAGGAGGCGGCGGGGCTCAAGTAAGGGGGCGATGTCCGCCGATTCTCCGGGATGGCGGCGGCGCCGGCGCCGGCGTCGGCGTCTGATGGAGAGCGGGGCTGCCGGGCAATCCCGGCCGGCCAGAGGGCCGCTGGGTACGTGGGCGGGAATGCTATGATCTCAGCCCCCGCCATCCGTCCCGGCCCTCACCGCGATGCCCCCAGCGACCTCCGCCGCCCAGGACCCGTTTCTCTTCGACAGCGAGCAGCTCGCCGCCCTCGCCGACCCCCAGGTGGTCGCCGCGGGGCTGCGGCATGCGCGCGACCAGCGGGTCACCGAGCTCGACTGGGAGTCCGAGCGGCTGTGGGCGAGCGTCGAGGACGAGGAGTCCGAAGAGGTCTACGCGCTGGAGCTCAGCTACGACGCCGACGGTAACCTGCACAACGCCTGCGGCTGTCAGCCGGGTGTCGACCAACCTTGCCCGCATGCCCTCGCGGCGCTTTTCGCCTATGGCGTGCGCGCCGGCAGTCCCGCCGGGCTTGCCGGGGCGGTGGAGAGCGCGATCGACGAGCGGGCCAAGCGCGGCCGGGCCGAGGTGCGGGTCGAGCCGCTCTCGGGTGAGCCCTGGTTCGGCGCCTGGACGGCGCGCTCGGTGGTCCCCTCCGCCCACTTCCCGGTGAGCTACCGGGTGCACCTGCGCTCGCTCCATCGGCGGGCCAACTACTGCACCTGCCCCGACTTCGCGACCAATCAGCTCGGCACCTGCAAGCATATCGAGGCGGCGCTCCATAAGGTGCGCAAGCGGCGCGATTACAAGAAGATCCGCGACCTGCCGCCGCCCATCCCCTACATCTGGCTGGACTGGGAGGCCGAGCCGGCGCCGGCGATCCGGCTGCATCGCACGGGCGATGTGGATGGCTCCCTGGGGGTGCTGCTCGACGACCATTTCGACGCCTTGGGTCGCTTCCGGCGCCGTGTGCCGGAGGACTTCCTGCGGCTCGCCGACCAGGTCGCCGGGGGTGCCGACCTCGACCTCGGCGAGGATGCCCTCGATTATGCGCGACGGCTCGCCGCGGACGCGGCACGCCAGGTGCGCGCGGCGGAGATCGGCGCCCAGGTGCGCGCGAGCGGCGGCCGCCTGCCGGGGCTAAGCGCGCGCCTCTATCCCTATCAGGTCGAAGGCGTGGCCTTCCTCGCCGGAAACGGGCGGGCGCTCCTCGCCGACGACATGGGGCTCGGCAAGACGCTGCAGGCGATCGCCGCGGCGAGCTGGCTGCGCGAGCACGCGGGCGCGGCGCGCACCCTGGTGGTCTGCCCGGCCTCGCTCAAGCAGCAGTGGGCGCGGGAGATCGCCAAGTTCAGCGGGCAGCCGGTGGAGGTCATCCAGGGTCCGGCGGCGAGCCGGGCCGCCGCCTACCGCCGGGCGGCGAGCTACTTTGTGCTCAACTACGAGCTGGTCCTGCGCGACCTGGAGCCGATCAACCAGACGCTCCGGCCTGATCTCCTGATCCTCGACGAGGCCCAGCGCATCAAGAACTGGCGCACCAAGATCGCGGCCGCCATCAAGCGCCTGCCGACGCGCTACGCCTTCGTCCTCTCCGGCACTCCGCTGGAGAACCGCCTGGAGGACCTCTACAGCCTGATGCAGGTGGTCGATCAGCGGGTCCTCGGCCCACTCTGGCGCTACCTGATCGACTTCCACGTCACCGACGAGCGCGGCAAGGTGCTCGGCTACCGCAACCTTTCGGAGCTGCGCCGGCGCCTCGCCCCGGTGATGCTCAGGCGCGACCGCCGCCTGGTGCGCGACCAGCTCCCCGACCGCATCGAGCAGCGCCTCGACGTCCCGCTGACCCCGGTGCAGCGCGGGCTGCACGATGACGCCGTTGCCCAGGCCGGGCGCATCGCCCAGATCGCCAAGCGGCGCCCGCTGACCCCGGTCGAGCAGAACCGGCTGCTCGCGGTCCTGCAGACCGCCCGCATGGCCTGCGACGCGGCCGGCCTGGTCGACAAGGAGACCCAGGGCTCGCCCAAGCTCGACGAACTGGAGGTGATCCTCGACGAGCTCTGCGTGCAGTCCGGGCTCAAGGCGGTGGTCTTCTCCCAGTGGGAACAGATGACCCAGATGGTCGAGCAGCGGCTGCGCCGCATGGGGCTCGGCTGCGTGCGTCTTCACGGCGGGGTGCCCAGCGCGCGGCGCGGCGAGCTCATGGACCGCTTCCGCGACGACCCGGCGGTGCAGGTCTTCATCTCGACCGACGCGGGCGGGGTGGGGCTCAACCTGCAGACGGCCTCGGTCCTGGTTAACCTGGACATCCCGTGGAACCCGGCGGTCCTCGATCAACGCATCGCGCGCATCCACCGGCTGGGTCAGACCGAGAGGGTCCAGGCCATCCTGCTGGTGGCTGCCGACTCCTACGAGGAGCGCGTTCTCGCCCTGGTCCAGGGTAAGCGCGACCTGTTCGACAACGTCGTCGACGCGGATGCGACCGAGGACGTCGTCGGCGTGTCGAAAAAGCTGGTGGAGGTCCTCACCGAGGACCTCGCCCGCGAGGGTCTCGCGACCGGCGGGCTCGGGGCTGAGCCCGATATCGCGGCGGAGGCCGCGGCCGAGGGCGCGCCAGTGCCTTCGGCCGAGACCCGGCCGGAGGTCGCGGAGGTCATCGAGTCGGAGATCGAGTCAGCGATCCGCGACACCATCCTCGCCGCGCAGCGCGCCTTCGGCGCACGCATCGAGCGCATCCTCGGCTCAGGCGGCGGGCTGCTGGTGGTGCTCGACCGGGTGGACGAGGCCGCGGACGAGGTCGCCGCCTCGCTCTCGGGGTCCGTCCCCGTCGCCCTCATCGATCCGCGCACCCTCGCCGGGCTGCGGCGGCTGGGCGCGGCCTCGCCGGTGGCCGAGGGCCGCACCTTGTTCGAGGCCGAGCCGGCCGAGATCGCCCGGCGCGAGCCGCTCTTGCTGATTCGGGCACGCGAGCAGCTCCGCGGCGCGGAGCTGCTGGTCGGCCAGGGCTGCCCCGCCCCCGCGCTCGACCTGTTGCTCTCGGCCCTGCTCGCGAGCGCCGCGCTGCGCACAGGCGCCGAGACGCCTCCGACGGCCGCGGAGGCAGGCATCTGGCTCTACCGCGAGGCCCTGCCCAAGGGTGCGCTGACCCAGGACGATGCCGGTCTGGTGATGCGGGCGATCGTCCTCGCCCAGGGCGGCGACGGGGTGCCTGAGCCCTTGCTGCGGGGACTCGCCGCCGACGTCTCGGCCTTCGTGCAGGAGACCGCGGGGCGCTGGGGCTGACGAGCCCGGACGCGGGCCACTACCCGTCAATCGCCCGCGGGACGCAGTCGCCAGGCGCCCCCGTCGTCCGTCGAGCGCCCGTAGCCCCAGGTGCCGCTGTAGCCGTCGGGCGTGAGGTCCAGCCGCCCGCGCCCGCTCTCGTCGCCGGCGCCCCAACGGTAGACGAGGCTGTCCCCGTCGATCAGCCCTTCGAGGACGCCCTGGCCAGCGCCGAAGTCGAACTGGCCGATGACGCGCTCTCCGTCCCTCGCCAGGAACAGGGTCACGGGGAATGACTCACCCTCGACCAGCAGCTCGCCCGAGTGGAGTCCGGAGAAGTCGGCCGGTACGGCGGAGGCCCCACAGGGGGCGCCGAGCATCTGCCCGGGGCGGCGTGGGGCGAGGCTCGTCAGGCTGACCTTGCGCCCGCGCCCGGTGAGGAAGCTCTGCATATCGGGGTCGGCCAGGGTCGTGGCGATCAGCTCGACCTGGTCGGCGATGGCGAGGAAGACGGCGACTGCGTCCCGATCGGGCAGGGTCTCGCGATAGGCCGGCGCGCTCTCGCGCAGGTGGGCCGCAATGGCCCGCAGGCGCTCCTCGTCCACGGGATGCGTGCGCCGGGCCAGGTCGGCGCGCCACTCCGCCTCGCTCGCGAAGTCTCCGCGCCCCATGCCGGCGTAGGCGGAGAGCATGAAGAAGGGGACCATCCCCATCGGTGGCTCACCGATGCGGGCGAAGATGTCGAGGGCGAAGGCGTCGGCCTGGGACTCGTTGCGGCGGGTCTCGGTGCGGGCCACGCCGTCGTAGCCCGGGTGCTGGTACAGGACATGGCCGAGCTCATGGGCGAGGACAAAGAAGACCTGGCCGTTGAGGAGCTTCTGAGCCAGGTTATCGACCGCCGGCTCGTCCAGCGCGTTGGCCGGGATGCACAGCGCCCGGAGCGGTGCGGGCAGCCGTTCGCCGGCCTGCGGGGCGGCGTACTTGAGCCAGTGGACATACTCGAACACGGTGTCTGTGGCGTAGCCGTTCAACTGCAGCCAGGCCAGCGCCACGGCGAGGTCATCGAGCATCTTGATGGACGCCACCGACAGGGTGATGCCGTCGCGATCGGCATAGAACGCGAGGGGCTCCTGTCCCGCGACCTTGAGCGGAAAGCGCAGCCTCACGCCGCGCAGGGCATCGCGCGCGGGCTCATCGAGGGCGGGGAGGATCACTTCCAGAAAGTTGGCGCGCACCCCGTCGGGGTAGCGCGACTGCCAGCGCGCCAGCTCCGAGTCGTCGAAGATGTCGTCGGCCGGCCCGGCCCAGGCCGGCAGGACGATCGCGCCGAGGAACAGGGCGAGGACGGTGCGCATTAGTCGCCCGCCTGGCGGTAGAAGGCCGCCGCCGCGGCCGAGCTGGCGGGGGGCGGATCGACCTCGAAACCCTCGGTGACCCAGCGGTGGAAGGGCTCGTAGGCGCCCCAGGCGCCGCTATCCCAGGTCTCCCGCATGACCGCCAGCTTGGCCTCGCGCAGGGCGGTGGTCGCATCGAGCCGGCGCGTGCTGGGGGTGAGCGTCTCGGCGTGGGCGAGGGCGAGGTTGAGTCCCCGAACCACATCGACGGGGTCCAGGCCGACGGGCCGACGCGTGCCGGGCGTCTGTGCAAACCCGGGCGTCATCCCGGAGTAGGCGCGTGCCCCCGTCGGCAGGTCTCCGGTCGCGGCCAGGGCGGCCGGCTCGCTCGCCAGCAGGCCCCGGTCGTCCCGGTAGCTCACCGGCTGGGTCGCGGCGTAGGCGATCAGCCCGGTGCCGAAGAGGGCGAAGAAGACGCCTGGGCCGATGCGGGAGACATAGACGGAGACCCCGCCCGGCAGGTCCAGCTTACCCTCGCCCTCGCGCCGTTGGGGCAGGCTCATGAAGAGCCGGAAGCCGAGCCAGACCGCCAGCGCGCCCACCAGGACGACCAGCAGGCGCTCCACTGCGCGGCTCGCGATCACCCAGATCATTGGTTCCACAGTCTGATCCTCCTCAGCTCGGCCTCGGTGATATCGGCTGATGCGGCCGCTTTGCTTGAGCCTAGTTCGCTTGCGGGCGAAAGGCAAAGCCCGTTAGTCGGGTATCGAATCCGGCGGTCACACCAAAGGGTCGGTGGCGATGATGGGGAAGAGCCGACAGGCATTGGCGCTGCTGACCTCGTCGACCCGCTCGGGCGAGACGCCATGGACGGCGGCGATGTAGTCGCGGGCGAAGGTCAGATTGGCGGGCTCGTTGCGGGCCTCGCGGTGGGGGCCGAGCACGGGCGAGTCGCTCTCCAGGGCGAGGGACTCCAGCGGGAGGCGACGCACCAGCTTCTGTTTCTGCTCGGAGCGCACCACCGAGGGTGGGATCGAGAAGAGGAACCCCGCCTCGACGCCACGCAGGGCATGAGCGCCTTTGCCGTCAAAGGCGTGCATCAGCACCCGTCTCGCCCCGGCGGCGATCAGGAGGTCGAGGGTGTAGTGCCCGGCGGAGCGCGAGTGGACATTGAGCGCGAGGTCCAGCTCGGCGGCCAGCGCGGCCATCGCCTCGAGCAGCGCGCATTGGGCGCGGCGGCGCTCTGGGTCCTTGGTCACCCAGTAGTCGAGCCCAACCTCACCGATGGCGGCGAGTCTCGCCGCGTGGGTTCGGATCTGGGCGATCACCCGGTCCACCGTCGAGCGGGCTGGCAAGGGGCGATCGTCGGCGAACCGGTCTGGGTGCAGTCCGAGGCATGGCAACAGTCGTGCCCCTTCGGTCCTGCACTCGGCGAGCACGCGTAGCACCCGCGCGTTGTCCTCGTCGTCCTCTCCGACGACCAGCACCGTCCTTACACCGGCCGCGGCCGCGCGCTCGCGCACCGCCTCACGGTCGGCGTCGAACTCGGCCCCCGCGAGATGGGCGTGGCAGTCGATCATGGACCGGTCATGCGTCGGCCCGGATGCGGAGCTCGAAGCCGAGCTCGGAACGGGCGGCGCCGAAGTAGCTGCCCTCCACCGGCATGGCCCCGGCCGGGTCGCGCGCGGCGGCCACGGCGACATGCCCGCTGCCGGCGGCGATCCCACGGGTGGGGTCGAAGCCCTGCCAGCCGAGACCCGGGAGGTAGACCTCCGGCCAGGCGTGGAGGTGGCGCTCGGGGATGTCCAGCGCGGAGCGATCCTGGTAGCCGCTCACGAACCGGCCGGCAAAGCCCTGGGCGCGGGCGACGGCAAGAAACAGTAGGGTCTGGTCGCGGCAGGCCCCACGCCCCCGGGACAGGGTCTCGGCAGGGGTCTGCGGTGCGCCCTCCTCACGGATCTCGCGCTCGATGCGGCGGAAGAGATGGTCGTTCAGCAGGGAGAGGAAGGCGAGCGGGTCGATGCCGGCCCCTCGGGCGAGGTCCTCGGCCAGGGCACGCACCTGCGGCGCGAGCCGACCGGCGAGGCGATAGGGTGCGAGCACGGCGCCTTCAGCCGGCGGATAGTCCAGCGGGAGGGCGGCGTACCGGCTGTCGATCAATAGCGGGGGCGCACCCGGTGGTCCGGTCTCGACGGTGAACCGGGAGACGATCTCGAGCCGCCGGGTCTCGCCTTCGAACCAGAGGCGCGTGACCAGGTTGCCCTCCGCATCGAGCACATCGGCGCGAAGGGCGGGTGCCGGCTCGACGAGCAAGGAGAATCCCAGCTCGCGCATCTGTCCATCCGGGCGCGGGCGCAGCCGCAGGGTCTGCGGCCCCAGGGCGACCGGATCGCTGTAGGTGTAGCTCGTTCGATGCTCGACTTCGAAGTGCATGGCTCAAGCGGAAACGTCTGGCTCGCGACCGAGGCAAGGGTAGCAGGCGACCGGTGGCCGGGCATCACTCGGCGCGCGCTTGCGTCGCGGCGGTACGGCCGCTGCGCCCAGCCAACCAGAAGCGAAGCCCGCCCGCCGCGAGGGCGTAAGCGAGGACACCGGCGGCATTTGCGATGAGGTCTTCCCAGGAAGCATCCCGATAGGGCAGGAGCGCTTGGCTCGCCTCGATGAGCAGTCCGTAGCCCAGGAGCAGGCCCCAGCGGGCGAGCCGGGTGTGTCGGCCGGGATAGGCCCCTTCGGCCAAGGCCGCGAGGACCGCGAAGGCGGCCAGGTGCTGGAGCTTGTCGACCCCTTCAGGCCCGCTCGGGGCGGGTAGCGGACTCAAGGCGAGGACCGCGATGGCACCCGCGGTCACGCCGAGGGCCGCGCGGAGCACCGTCGGGCCCGGTGTCCAACGCGCTTGCTTCAAGACGCCCGCTCCCGCGCCACCGCGCGGTGTCCAATGTCGTGGCGGTAGTAGACGTCCGGCCAATAGATCCGAGCGGCTGCCTCGTAGGCGCGGGCCTGGGCCGCCGCGACGGTCTCGCCGAGCGCGGTGGCGCAGAGCACTCGCCCCCCGTTGGTCAAGATCTCCCCGTCCCGCTCCTGGGTCCCCGCGTGGAAAACTTTGCAGTCCGGGACTTGCGCCGCCGCTGTCAGCCCGTCGATCGCGCGGCCCTTGGCATAGGCGTCGGGATAGCCCCCGGCAGCGAGCACCACCCCGAGTGCGGCGCGCGGGTCCCAATCGGCGCTCACGCGATCAAGCCCGCCGTCGATCGCCGCCAGGCACAGCGCAACCAGATCGGAGCGCAGCCGCATCAGGATCGGCTGGGTTTCGGGGTCGCCGAATCGGCAGTTGTACTCCAGCACCTTGGGCGTGCCGTCCGGCGCGATCATCAGCCCGGCGTAGAGGAAGCCCAGATAGGGTCGGCCCTCGGCGGCGAGCCCAGCCACCGTCGGGCGCATTACCTCGGCCATGATCCGCTCGTGCAGCTCTGCCGTGACGACGGGTGCCGGGGAGTAGGCCCCCATGCCGCCGGTGTTCGGACCGCGGTCGCCGTCGTCGCGGGCCTTGTGGTCCTGCGAGCTCGCCATGGGGAGGATCTGCCCGCCGCCGACCAGGGCGATGAAGCTCGCCTCCTCGCCGGTGAGAAACTCCTCGATCACGACCCGACGTCCGGCCTCACCGAATGCCCCGCCGGTCAGCATGTCGCGGACGGCCTGCTCGGCGGTTGCCAGATGCTCGGCCAGGATCACGCCCTTGCCCGCCGCGAGCCCATCGGCCTTAACGACGATGGGGGCGCCGACCTTGCGCAGGTGGGCGAGCGCGGGGTCGAGCTCGGTGAAGGTCCGATAGGAGGCGGTGGGGATGCCGTGGCGGGCGAGGAAATCCTTGGTGAATGCCTTGGACCCCTCCAGCTCGGCCGCGGCAGCACTCGGGCCGAAGCAGCGCAGCCCGGCGGCCGCGAAGGCGTCGGCCACCCCGGCGACCAGGGGTGCCTCGGGGCCGACGATGGTGAGACCGACCCCTTGGTCTCGCGCGAAGGCGAGCAGGGCAGGGATATCGAGCGCATCGATGGGGACGTTCTCCACGCCTGGCTCGCTCGCCGTCCCGCCGTTGCCGGGGGCGACGAAGACCCGCTCGGCGAGCGGCGACTGCGCCGCCTTCCAGGCCAGGGCGTGCTCGCGCCCGCCGCTTCCAATGATCAGTATCTTCATGAGTTTTTTTGAAATCTAGCCGCAAATGAACGCGAATTAACGCAGATGGAAGCGCGGTGATGGTGCTCGCCTCAGGACCGAGAATCGGCGGTCGGCCGTCGAGCCAGAGAATCGTGGATCAGTGCGCCATCCCGCCGGATCATCGGCGACCGACATGCGGTCGGCGGCACCCTGAGCTAGGAGGTTGGCTTCGCACCCACCAGCCGATCATCGCATTTGCGTTTGTCACCGTGAAACCCGCGCGCAGCGCGCTCCGCGTCCACTTGCCCCCTGGGAGGGTCGGGGTGAGGGAAGCGCCCAGGGCAGGCCCCGCGGTCTCATCCTTCGGGGGCGCTGGTCGCCATGGGCGTTTGCGGCTGGTCTTCGACTCAAGCAAAAGAGATGAGACCGCGCCGGCTGGACTGGATGAAGCGCACGATCTGGTCGGTCTCGGGGCCGGGGTGGTGCCGCTCGGCCTGCACCAAGGCCTCGGCGAGTCGCAGACCGGAGCGGAAGATCAGGCGATAGACCGCCTTGATGCTGCTGCGGGCCTCCTGTGAGAACCCGCCGCGGCGCAGGCCGACCGTGTTGAGGCCGATGATGCGCGCGCGGTGGCCGTCGGCGATGACGAAGGGCGGTACGTCCTGGGGCACGCCGGTCACGCCGGCGATCATCGCGTAGGCACCGATGCGGCAGAACTGGTGCACCGCGGTCTGTCCGGAGAGGAAGACGTGGTGCTCCACCTCGACGTGGCCGGCGAGGGTCGCGGTATTCGCCAGGATGTTGTAGTCGCCGACGACAGAGTCGTGTCCGGCGTGGGAGAAGGACATGAAATAGTTGTGGCTGCCGATCTGGGTCCCTTCCTCGGTCTTGACGCCGCGGCTGACGTTCACCCCTTCCTTGAAGTGATTGTGGTCGCCGATGGTGAGGGGGCGGCTCTTGGCCGGCGTGTAAGTCAGGTCCTGCGGCTCCGCACCGAGCGTTGCCCCGTGACAGACGCGGTTGCCCCGGCCCATCCGTGTCGCGCCGTAGATGCGCACACAGCTCTCGATGATGCACTCGGGCCCGACGACGGCACCGGACTCGATGATGGAGTAGGGCCCGACTTGCGCGGTCGGGTCGACCAGCGCCCCGTCCTCGACGATCGCCGTGGGATGGATGCTCACCGCGGGAGACCGGGCGACGTAAAGGCAAGGGGACTTGCAGCGACGGCGGGTCTACCGCCGCACCCAGCCAGCCGCCTCATTGGCGTTCATTCGCGTTCATTTGCGGCCAGTTCTCAGCCAGACATCAGTGCCGGAAGTGCCGCATCCCGGTGAAGACCATCGCCATGCCGTGCTCGTCAGCGGCGGCGATGACCTCCTCGTCGCGCATCGAGCCGCCGGGCTGGATCACGGCGACGATGCCCGCCGCGGCGGCCTGGTCGATCCCGTCGCGGAAGGGGAAGAAGGCGTCGGACGCCATCACCGAGCCGACGACCTGTAGCCCCGCCTGCTCGGCCTTGATTGCCGCGATGCGTGCCGAGTTCACCCGGCTCATCTGGCCGGCCCCGACCCCGATGGTCTGGCGCCCGCGCCCGTAGACGATGGCGTTGGATTTCACGAACTTCGCGACCCGCCAGGCGAACATCAGATCGGCGAGCTCCTCCGCGGTCGGCGCGCGCCTGGTAACCACCCGGGTCTCGTGGACCAGGGCGAGGTCGGCGTCCTGCACCAGGAGGCCCCCGTTGACCCGCTTGAAGTCGGTGCGATGGAGGTCTTCGCTAGTCCACTCCCCGCACTCCAGCAGGCGCACGTTTTTCTTGGCCGCTACCGCCTGGACGGCGCCCGGGCTCACCCGCGGGGCGATGATGACCTCGACGAACTGGCGCTCGACGATGGTGCGCGCGGTCTCGGCGTCGAGCTCGCCGTTAAAGGCGATGATGCCGCCAAAAGCCGACTCCGGGTCGGTGGAATAGGCGCGCTCGTAGGCGTCGAGGAGGCCCTCGCCGAGGGCCACGCCGCAGGGGTTGGCGTGCTTGACGATGACGCAGGCGGGGCCCTCCTCGAACTGCTTGACGCACTCGAGCGCCGCGTCGGTGTCGGCGATGTTGTTGTAGGACAGCTCCTTGCCCTGGAGCTGGCGGGCGGTGGCGACGCTTACCTCCGAGACCTGGTGCTCGACGTAGAAGGCGGCCTTTTGGTGCGGGTTCTCGCCGTAGCGCATCGCCTGCTGGCGGCGGAACTGCATCGTGAGCGTCGCGGGGAAGGCGTCGGGTGCGCCGTCCGCCTGGCGCCGGCCGAGATGGTTGGCGATCGCACCGTCGTAGCGGGCGGTGTGCTCGAAGACCTTGACGGCGAGGGCGTAGCGGGTGGCGTTGGTTACCGCGCCGGCGTTCGCCTCCATCTCCGCCAGCACCCTCGGGTAGTCCGCTACGTCGACCACCACGGTCACCGCCGAGTGGTTCTTGGCCGCCGCCCGCAGCAGGGTGGGGCCGCCGATGTCGATGTTCTCGATGGCGTGCCCCAGGGTGCAGTCGGGGTCGGCGACCGCTTGCTCGAAGGGGTAGAGATTGACCACCACCAGGTCGATCGGGCGGATCTCGTTCTCACGCATCACCAGGTCGTCCACCCCGCGGCGCCCGAGGATGCCGCCGTGGATGCGCGGGTGCAGGGTCTTGACCCGCCCGCCCATCATCTCGGGGAAGCCGGTGTAGTCCGAGACCTCGACCACCGGGATGTCCTGCTCGGTTAGCAGCCGGGCCGTGCCCCCGGTCGTCAGGATCTCGACCCCGCGCGCGGCGAGCGCACGGGCGAAGTCGACCAGGCCGGACTTGTCGGAGACGCTGATCAGTGCGCGTCGAATCGGGTGCATCTTGGGCTCCGCCGAAGGCCGTCAGAGGGCGTTGCGGGGTGCCTGACCGGGGCTGGGCAGGCGGTTACTCCGGAGGGCGGACGCCGTAGTCCGCCATCTTCTTGCGCAGGGTGCTGCGGCTTAGGCCCAGCAGGCGCGCCGCCTGGGTCTGGTTGCCCTGGGTGTGCTCCAGGACGGTCTCGAGCAGGGGCCGCTCGACCTCGGCGAGAACCATGGCGTGGAGGTCGTTGACCTCGTAGTCGCCGAGGTGCCCCAGGTAGAACCGCAGCGCGGTCCGTACGCACTCGCTCAGCGGCTCCGTCTGCTCTGCCTTGGGCACCCGAAACTGATCCCACACCTCGTCGGTCTCGCGCCGCGCCGCCGCCATGCTCATGCCGCCTTGTCCTCCCCGTCCCAGCACCCGTCGAAGTAGGCCTCGATCAGGTTGCGTTGTTCGTTCGGTGTCTCGGCCCGATTGAACTGCTTCCGGAACCGGTCCGCACCCGGTCTGCTGGTGCAGTACCAGGCGACGTGCTTGCGCGCGATGCGCACACCCCGCGTCGTGCCGTAAAAGTCGTAGAGCGCTTCGACGTGGGCGATGAGAGTCCGCTCGATCCAGGCCGGCCCTGGGGTTGCCGGCCGAGCGCCAGTCGCGACGAAGGCAGCGATCTCTCGAAAAATCCACGGGCGACCCAAGGCCGCCCGCCCCAGCATGATAGCATCGGCTCCGGTGTAGTCCAGCACCCGGCGGGCCTTCTCGGGGGAGTCGATATCTCCGTTTGCGATCAATGGGATGGCAACCGTCTGCTTGATCTCTCGGATGGTCTCGTACTCGGCGGCGGCGTGGTAGCCGCAGGCGCGCGTGCGCCCGTGTACGGCGAGCGCGCTGATCCCGCTCTCGCGGGCGATGCGGGCGATGGCGAGTGCGTTGCGCGTCGCCGGGGACCAGCCGGTGCGGATCTTGAGCGTCACCGGCACCGCCACGGCGGCGACCACTGCCTCCAGGATGCGCGCGACCAGCGGCTCGTCCCGCAGCAGCGCCGAGCCGGCGGCCAGCTTGCACACCTTTTTCGCCGGGCAGCCCATGTTGATGTCGATGATGTCGGCGCCCAGGTCGACGTTGGCCCGGGCCGCCTCGGCCATGGTCGCCGGGTCGGTGCCAACGATCTGCACGGCGATCGGGCCGACCTCTCCTCGATGGTCCAGACGGCGGCGAGTCTTCTCGCTGTCCCACAGGCTGCGGTCGGCGGAGACCATCTCGGAGACCGCGAGCCCGGCGCCCAGCCGGCGGCAGAGCTGGCGGAACGGCCGATCGGTCACCCCCGCCATAGGCGCGAGGATCAGCCGGTTGTCGAGCGGGATGTCGCCAATCCGCATCGCCGTCTCGGGTGCCCGCCGGCTAGAGCAGCCGGACACGGAATCCCGCGGGGGTCTCCGGCGGCTTGGCGAGATCGAGCATCAGATTGACTGAGGCCCCCGGGGCCAGGCCCTCGCCGGGCGTCGCGGCGGCGAGATAGCCGTCCGGGTTGAAGCGGCGGGCGGCGGTGAGGATGCGGGCGTCGTCGTAGAGCTCGAGCTGGAGCAGCGGGAGTCGCTGCGGGACCGCCGCGCCGTTGACCAGCGTGAGGACTAGACGCAAGGCCTGCGGGTCCTCTGGGTGCAGGGCCAGCGAGGGGCTGAGGATCTCGATGGTCCCCGGGATCCGGGGCAGTGGCAGGCGGCAGCCGAGCATCGCGCACAGCCCATCGAGACGGGCATGGATCTGAGGGTCACGCAGCCAATGCCCGCGCTCCCACCACCCGATCTGGGCGATCAGCACGACCGCCAGGACCAGGCTGCCCAGCAGCCACAGGGGACCGCCGCGCGCGCGGCGCCGGGACGGAGCCTCGATCATGATCCGCCGCCCCGGCGCCGGCCCCAGGTTGCGGCGACGTGCCTTAGGCATGCGCCGCGAGGTCGCTACGTCCTCGGCGGGGATCACCTCGTCGAGGAGCCCCCCGACCGCATTGAAGCGCCCCCCGCACTGGGGGCAGGCGAGCTTACCGCGACCCGCCTTGAGCTGCTGGGCGTACACCGGAAACAGGCGGCCGCAGCGGCGGCAGCGGGTAGTCAGTGGCATGACGAGAGGGGCGTCCGGGGTGGCAAGGAGGCTCGACGTCGCACAGCCGCCATTCTACGGCAGCCCCCCGGCACCCGTCTCAGGCCGGCTCAGCCCCCGGTCGCCAGGCGCCGCCCGCTGAGCAGGACCCAGTCATCCCGCAGGTGCGGCGGGTCGAGCGCGAAGTCGGCCCGATAGGCCGCGGATACTGCGGGGACCTGCCCGGCGAGGAGCCCGGAGAGCGCGAGCGGACCGCCCGGTCGCACCAGTCGGGCGAAGCGCGGCGCGAGCTCGATGAGCGGCGCGGCGAGGATGTTGGCGACCAGGAGCTCGGCCGGCTCGCCTGCGAGGGCGTCGGGTGCACAGACCAGGAGCCGATCCGCGACGCCGTTGGCGGCGGCGTTGGCGCGCGTCGCCTCCAGGGCCTGAGGGTCGTGGTCCACCGCGACGGCCCGCGAGGCCCCGAGCCGCAGGGCGGCGATGGCGAGGATGCCCGAGCCGCAGCCGTAGTCGATCAGCCTCCGCCCGGTCAGCTCGGCCCCGTCCAGCCACTCCAGACAGAGTGCGGTGGTGGCGTGGTGCCCGGTGCCGAAGGCGAGGCCCGGGTCGAGCTCGACGACCACCGCGCGCGGGTCCTCGGGGGCCTGGCCGCGCGGGCAGACCCAGAGCCGCGCGCCGAAGCGGGTGGGGCGGAAGTCGGCGAGCCAGGCGCGCTCCCAGGGGCGGTCCTCGATCCGCTCGATGGTCGCCTCGTCACCGAGGACGCCGGCGATCGCGGCGACCCGCTCCCGGGTCGCCGGCTCGTCGGCGAAGAGCCCCGTTACGCGCAGCCGCGCCCACAGGGGCTGGGCGTCGGGGGCGGGCTCAAGCTGGGGGTCGTCGCCGGCGTCGTCGAGGGTTACGGCCAAGGCGCCGGCATTGGTCAGCGCGGCCTCGATCAGCGGGAGGTGCTCGGCGTCGGTGGTCAGGCGGACCTGGAGCCAGGCCATGTCACATCCCGAGCTTCTTCTCCAGATAGTGGATGTTGACCCCGCCGGCCTGGAAGGCGGCGTCGGTGAGGATGCGCCGCTGGAGCTGGATGTTGGTGTTGATGCCGTCGATCACCGTCTCGCGCAGGGCATTACACATGCGCGCGATCGCCGAGCGGCGGTCCTCTCCGTGGGTGATCAGTTTACCGATCATCGAGTCGTAGTAAGGTGGGACCACGTAGCCGGAGTAGATGTGGGTCTCCATGCGCACCCCGGGTCCGCCGGGGGCGTGGAACTCATCGATCCGGCCGGGGCTGGGGACGAAGGTCTCGGAGTGCTCGGCATTGAGCCGGCACTCGATGGCGTGACCGCGCAGCTCGATGTCCTCCTGCCGGTAGCGCAGTCGCTCGCCCGCGGCGACGAGGATCTGTTCTTTGACGATGTCCACCCCGGTGACCATCTCGGTGACCGGGTGCTCGACCTGGACGCGGGTGTTGACCTCGATGAAGTAGAACTCGCCGTTCTCGTAGAGAAACTCGAAGGTCCCGGCCCCGCGGTAGCCCACGCGGCGGCAGGCCTCGGCGCAGCGCTCACCGATCTCACTGCGCTGCTCGGGGGTGATCCCGGGGGCCGGCGACTCCTCGACGACCTTCTGGTGACGCCGCTGCATGGAGCAGTCGCGCTCGCCGAGATGGATGGCATTGCCGTACTGGTCGGCGAGGAGCTGGAACTCGATGTGGCGCGGGTTCTCCAGGTACTTCTCCATGTAGACGGCGTCGTTGCCGAAGGCCGCCGCGGCCTCGGCCTTGGTGAGCGCGATGGAGTTGAGCAGGGTCGCCTCGGAGTGGACCACCCGCATGCCGCGCCCGCCGCCCCCGCCGGAGGCCTTGATGATCACCGGGTAGCCAATCTGCCGGGCGATCTCCAGGGTGCGCTTCTTGTTGTCGTCGATCGGCCCGTCGGAGCCCGGCACGCAGGGCACCCCGGCCTCTTTCATTGAGCGGATGGCCGAGACCTTGTCGCCCATCAGGCGGATGGTCTCGGGACGCGGGCCGATGAAGATGAAGCCGCTGTGCTCGACCCGCTCGGCGAAGTCGGCGTTCTCCGAGAGGAAGCCGTAGCCCGGATGGATGGCCACGGTGTCGGTGACCTCCGCCGCACTGATGATCGCCGGGATGTTGAGATAGCTGTCTCGCGACGGGGCGGGGCCGATGCACACGGTCTCGTCGGCGAGCAGGACGTGCTTGAGATCGCGGTCGGCCTCGGAGTGCACGGCTACGGTCTTGATGCCGAGCTCGCGGCAGGCGCGCAGGATGCGCAGCGCGATCTCCCCCCGATTGGCGATGAGAATCTTCTCGATCATGGTGGCGGGACCTGTACGGTCGGCGGCGCGCGGCGCGCGCCCTGGCGGGGCGCCCTAGGCGATGACGAAGATCGGCTGGTTGTACTCCACCGGCTGGCCGTTCTCGACCAGGATGCGCTTGACTGTGCCGGCGCGTTCGCACTCGATCTGGTTCAAGATCTTCATCGCCTCGATGATGCACAGGGTGTCGCCCACCTTGACTGCCTGACCCTCCTCGATGAAGGGTTTGCTGCCCGGCGAGGGCGAGCGATAGAAGGTGCCCACCATCGGCGAGCGCACGAGGTTCTCCTCCGGGGTGTCTCCGGCCACGCCCCCGCTCGCGCCGGTTGCGGGGTGGGATGCCGCCGGGGCGGGCGGCGCTGCCGCCGGCATGAAGCCCGGCGGCATCCCCGCCTGGATGAACATGGGCTGGGCGCCGGGGTTGTTGCGGCTGATGCGAACGGACTCCTCGCCCTCGTGGATCTCGATCTCGGAGACGTCCGATTGCTCCAAGAGCTCGATGAGCTTCTTGACCTTGCGAATGTCCATGGACCCTCGTCGTTATGCGTTTTTGGTCGCGTCGGCCAGACGTGCAGCGGCGGCATCCAGGGCCAGCTCGTAGCCGAGGGCGCCCAGGCCGCTGATCACGCCGACGGCGATGTCTGAGAAGTACGAATGGGCGCGGAACGGCTCCCGCGCGTGGATGTTCGAGAGGTGGATCTCGATGAACGGGATGGCCACCGCGAGCAGGGCGTCGCGCAGGGCGACGCTCGTGTGGGTGAAACCGGCCGGATTGATCAGGATGAAGGCGACGCCTTCTGCCCCCGCCCGGTGCACCGCCTCGATCAGCTCGTGCTCGGCATTGCTCTGCACGAAGGCGAGGGCGTGCCCGGCGGTAGCAGCACGCCGCTCCAGACGCGCGCGGATGTCGGCGAGGCTGTCGCGCCCGTAGTGCCCTGGCTCACGGGTACCCAGTAGGTTCAGGTTGGGGCCGTTCACGACCAGGATGGAGGCCATCGGCGAGCGATCTCGGGGTAATGGGTTGAGGCCAGGGGTTGTCCACAGCGGCGGCGGAATTGTGCGGATTCCCGCAGATGCTGTCCAGTTACCGCGAGGTTGCGTGCAAGTTATCGGCCGTTTGCGCCTCGCGTGCGGACGGGAGCAGGGGCGTGAGCTCGCGGGTCAGGATGGTCTCAGTCAGCTCCCCGATCTGCGAGTAGACCCGCTTGCCGGAGCGGTCGAAGACGACCGTGAAGGGCAGCCCCTGCAACCGGTTGCCGAGCCGTCGTGACATCTCCACCGCCTCCACGCCGCCGATCAGTATCGGGTAGCCGACCGGGTGCTCGGCGAGGAAACGCGCCACCTCCTCCCGGATGTCAATGGCGATGCCGACCACCTGGAGCTCGTCCGGGTGGGCGCGCTGGACCTCGGCAAGGAGCGGGATCTCGCGCAGGCAGGGCGGGCACCAGGTCGCCCAGAAGTTCAGCACCACCGCTTTGCCGTCCCAGGCGCCGCTGTCGAGCTCGGCCCCGGTGAGATCCGGGAGGCGGAAGGCCGGCAGGCGATCGAGTCGATCGCCCGTCGGGCGCTTGAGCGCCAGGGCGGCCGGGACGTCCTGACCCTCGCCCAGCCAGCGCTGACTCAGGACCGCGAACCCGATGCTCAGCGTCCCGGCCAGGATGGTCGCAAGGAGGATCTTGCCGGCCGTCACGGCACGGCCCGGCGCAGGTGCTCGGCGAACTCCGCCGCTGGCTTGAATCCGACCAGACGGTAGCCGCGCAGCTCCTGGCCGGTGCGGTCGTAGATCATGATCGCCGGCGGCCCGGGCAGCCCGAAGCGCCCCTGGAGCAGGGCCTTGTCCGCCTCATCGTTGGCGGTGACGTCGGCCTGGAGTAGGACGAAGCGCCCCATCTCCTTGATGACGGTGGGATCGGAGAACGTATAGCGCTCCAGCTCCTTGCACGCCACGCACCAGTCGGCATAGAAGTCGAGCAGCACCGGCTGGCCCGCCGCCGCCGCCGCGGCGACCTCGCGGTCGAGGTCCTCGACCGTCTTGATGCGGCGGAACTCCGCATGCGCCTGTGCAGCGCCCCCGCCGACCGCGAGCCCGCGCAAGGGCTGCAGGGTGTCCTTGCCGCCGGCGGCGGCCCCAACCAGCATGAGCACGCCGTAGGCGAGGAGCACCAGTCCCAGTCCCTTCCACAACTTGCTCCAGCCGCTCGCCCCTGCCGGTACCTGCTGAAGGGCCCCCATGTAGACGGCCGAGCAGATCAGGAGCAGGGCCCAGAGCGCCATCGCCACGGCCGCCGGGATGACGCGCTCGATCAACCAGATCGCCACCGCCAGCATCAGGACGCCGAATACCGCCTTGACCGCGTCCATCCAGGCCCCGGCCCGCGGTAGGAGCTTGCCGGCCGAGGTCCCGATGGCGATGAGCGGGGCGCCCATGCCGAGGCTCAGCGCGAAGAGGGCCAGCCCACCGAGGACGGCATCGCCGGTCTGGCCGATGAAGATCAGGGCGCCGGCGAGCGGCGGGGCGACGCAGGGGCCGACGATGAGCGCGGAGAGCAGGCCCATGATGGCGACCCCGATCAGCGTCCCGCCTTGCTGGCGGTTGCTGATCTCGGCGAGCTTCGACTGCAGGCTGGAGGGGAGCTGTAGCTCGTAGAACCCGAACATCGACATCGCGAGCGCCACGAAGACCAGCGCGAAGGTGAAAAGGATCCAGATGTTCTGGAAGGCGGCTTGGAGATTGGCCCCGAAGATCCCGGCGAGCACCCCGGCCACCGTGTAGGTCGCCGCCATGGCAAGCACGTAGACGAGGGAGAGCGTAAAGGCCTTGCGCGTCGTGATGCTCGGTCCCTGGCCGGCGATGATCCCCGAGAGGATCGGGATCATCGGGAAGACGCACGGGGTGAAGGCGAGCAGCAGGCCGAAGCCGAAGAAGAGCGCCACCACCGCCCACAGATTGCCGCCGGCCAGGGTCGCGGCGATCTGGTCCTGCTCCGAGATCGGCTGATCGGCCGGGGCCTGCGTCGGCGCTGACACGACTGGCAGCGCGCTGACCTCGGTGGTGGCCGGTAGCGCAAGGGCGATGCGCTGGGTCATCGGCGGGTAGCAGATGCCGATCTCGGCGCAGCCTTGGAAGTCCACCACCAGGGTTGCGGTGGTCGCCTCCGGCGAGGGGCGCAGCAACGGGACGCGGAGATCGATGCGGTTGTTATAGACGGCGGTGTCGCCCACCGTGCCGTCCGGGCGGACCGAGTCGGGCTTGATCACCGCCTCGGGCAAGACGTACTCGCCGAGCGCGATCTGGGTCCCGTCCTCCAGCCTGAGGGCGATCTTCTCCTGATACAGGTAGGTCCCCGGGGCGATGTCCCAGACCAGCCGGACCTCATTCGGTCCCGTCAGCTCGCTGCTGAGCTGGAAGGCCTCTTCGGGGTCGAGGATGTCGTCCTCCTCGCCGAGGCCAAGGGAGCGGTTGAGCGCCGTGAGCGCGCCGAGCGCGGGCTGCGCCTGGGCCCCGGCGGTGGTCGCCGGCGCTGGCGCGGCCATGGCCGGCAGCTCGAGCAGGATGGTCTGCTTGTGCGGCGGGTAGCACAGGCCGGCGTCGGCACAGCCTTGCGAGGTCGCCTCCAGGGTGAGGATGTCGCCGGAGCCCGTTTGCCGCTTGATCGGCACCTGGATGTCGACCCGGTCGCGATAGATCTCGACCTCGCCGAAGAACTCGTCCGTGCGGGTCTCGCCCGGCGGCGTGCGGGGCGTCCCGAGCTCGATCCCGACGGTGTCGCTACGGAAGCGGAACTTGCTGCGGTACATGTAGTAGCCGTCGGTGATGTCCCAGGACACCACCACCGCGTCCGCACCCGCGGCCTGGCCCGAGATGCGGAACGCCTGGTCGGGCAGCAGAAACTCCTCCTCGGCGGGTGCCGCGGCGGTAACCAGGAGCAGGAGTAGGAGCAGCGGGATCTGGTGCATCAGGCTTGGTCGGCGGTGCATGTGCTCACCCAGTGGAGGTAGTCGGGCAGGCCCCCGGCGACCGGGAGCGCGATGATCTCGGGTAGTTCATAGGGATGCAGCGCCCGCAGGCGTTCGGCGAGCGCGGCGAAGCGGTCCTCGGTTGTCTTAATCAACAGGAGGGCCTCGCTCGCGCGCTCGACCTGGCCCTGCCACCGATAGATCGACAACAGTCCGCTGACGCGGTTCGCGCAGGCGGCCAGCCGCTCCTCGACCAGGGTGGTCGCGATCCGCTCCGCACTGGCGTCGTCGGGGCAGGTGCAGAGGGCGAGCAGGACGGCGTCGGTCATGCGGGCTCCGGGGTTCGAGGGCGCCATAGGTTACTTGAAGAGTCGGGAGCCGTTCACGTCAACCGAAGGCCCCGGGGTGGCATTTCCTCCGGCAGGCTCCACCTATTGTGATGAAAATCCGGCCCGGCCCCTATCCCTTGGAGAGCCTCTCGTTGCTGATCTTCATCCTGATTTTCGTTGGCGTCCCCCTGGTCGAGCTGTACCTGCTGATCCAGGTGGGGTCTGAGATCGGCGCCCTGCCGACGATCGGACTGAGCATCCTCACCGCGGTCGTGGGTGCGACGCTCGCGCGCCGTCAGGGGTTCGCGGTGCTCGCCGAGGTGCATGCCGCGGCGGATCGCGGCGAGGCGCCCGCGCTCCCCATGTTGGACGGGGCCTTGCTGCTGATCGCGGGCCTGCTGCTCCTGCTCCCGGGTTTTGTCACCGACGCCCTGGGCTTCCTGTTGCTGCTGCCGCGCCTGCGGCGCCTGCTCGTCGGCCGCTTCGTGCGGATCATTCCGCAGCGGCCTGCGCCCGGTCAGGAGCGGCCGCGCGTCATCGAGGGCGACTTCCGCCGCTACGACGACTGATCCCCGCCGCGTTCCGACCGCCCGGCCCGGCTTGACACCTCCGGATCGGCTCCTATGATTGGCACTCAGCCGAGATGAGTGCTAACAGGCGTCGAGGCGGCTGCCTCGGCGCCACCCCCGATACACGTCAACGACTCTGGAGGTCCTAATGAAGCTTCGTCCCCTGCACGACCGCGTCGTCGTCCGCCGCATGGCCGAGGAGCGCACCACCGCCGGCGGCATCGTGATCCCCGACTCGGCCGCCGAAAAGCCGATCCAGGGCGAGGTCATCGCCGTCGGCAACGGCAAGATCCTCGACAACGGCGAGGTCCGGCCGATGTCCGTCCAGGTCGGCGACCGCGTGCTGTTCGGCAAGTACTCGGGCACTGAGGTCAAGCTCGACGGCGAGGAGCTCCTCGTGATGCGCGAGGAAGACATCATGGGTGTCGTCGAGGGCTGAGCGCCCCGTTGCTCGCTGCTGCAACTTTCAGACTTTGAGGACAACCCCAATGAGTGCAAAAGAAGTCCGTTTCGGCGACGACGCCCGCAATCGCATGATGACCGGCGTCAACATCCTCGCCAATGCCGTCAAGATCACCCTCGGCCCCAAGGGGCGCAACGTCGTGCTCGAGAAGAGCTTTGGCGCCCCCACCGTGACCAA
>JALOTB010000196.1 GCA_025458165.1 Chromatiaceae bacterium
GACGAACAGGAGCGCCGCGCGCTCGCCGTTGGGCCATTCCACCAGGAGGGGGACGTCGAGCTCGCGGAATCGTTCCCCGAGGCGCTCTTGGAGCTGCTCCTGTCGAATCGGGGTGATGCGTACCTCCCGCGGGAGGTCGAGGGCCTCGGCCTCGGCGAAGAAGGCAAGGGCTTGGTGCGGGTAGTCGAGGATGAGGTTCTTGAAGCTCTGGTCGTGGCTCATGGGGTCTTGGACTCACGCGACGCGGGGGCGTCGGCACTTGCTCCCGTTACGCGCGAGGCCGCCGCTCCGCGTGGGGTGGGCGCGGCTTCCGGCGGCAAGGCGCCGCCGCGATCCGCTCCGATACTGGCGGCCAGCCGCGAGGTCTCCGATCCCGATGGCCAATCGGGCGCCCATCCACCTCACGCCGCCCAGGTCTCCACCTCAAAGCCCACCACCCGGCGCTGCTCGCGGCTGAACTCCACCCCAATGAGGTGGATCGGCTGCCCGCCGCCGCGGTAGGGCTCGGCGTAACCGCGCTCCTTGATCTGCTCTAGCGCCCGCCCCTCGGGGGCGAGCTCGACGACTTTGAACTCGAACAGATACACCTGCCCGTTGAAGCGCAGCGCCAGATCCAGCCGCCCGGCGTTGCTGCTCTCCTCGGGGGTCAGATCCAGGCCCAGGCTGGCGAAATAGGCGTAGAAGACGCTCGCGTAGTAGCCCTCGTACTGGGCGATGGGGTTGTTGCGGTACCAGTCGGCGGGGATGCTGGCGAAGAAGGCCGTGAAGAGAGACTGGAGCCCGGCGAAGTCGTTGGCCAGGAGCAGCTCCCCGAGCCGGGTCTTGTGCCCGAGCGTCTCCTGCCCGTTGGGCGTCCACGCCTTGAGCAGGCTGTTGCTCAGGCTCTGGTAGACCTCGCGGTTGGGGTAGCGCAGGCGGTAGCGGTACTCGCCAAAACGCTGCTCCTCTTCGGCGATGGTGAGGTAGCCGGTCTGCCACAGCAGCGCCTCGGTGCTGATGCGCCCGACATCGAAGGCGGAGAGGAGCTCGGCATCGGCGCGGAGCTGCCCGAGCTGTGGCAGCCAGGCGCGCCGTTCGGTCAGCACATCGACCAAAAAGGTCGGCGTGGCCGTCTCGAACCACCAGGCGCGAAACTGCCGCTCCTGAAACAGCAGCAGCACGTCGAAGGGGTTGTAGACCGCCTCACCGGTCCAGTTGTAGCCGTTGTACCAGGTGCGGATCTGCTCGCGGTCGAGCCCCGCGAGCTCCGGGGCGAAGACCGTATCGAGGTCCGCCTCGGTGTAGCCGCAGAGCGCCGAGTACTCCCGCGAGACGGTGATGTCGCGCAGGTTGTTCAGCCCCGAGAACAGGCTCACCTTGCTGAACTTGCTCACCCCGGTGAGGAAGGCGAAGCGGATGTGGGCGTCCGAGTCCTTGATCACCGAGTAGAGGTTGCGCAGCCCATCGCGGATCTCGCGGGCGGTCTCGGGGTCGGTGAGGTTGTCGAGGATGGGCTTGTCGTACTCGTCGACCAGCACGACCACACGCTCGCCGCTCTTCGCGTGTACCGCCTCGATCAGCTCGCTGAAGCAGCCGACGACGTCGTTCGCGTCCTTGCAGATGACACCGAGAGCCTCCTGATTCTTCCGCAGCAGCGCCAGGATGCGCCGATCAAGCTCGCCCCGGCTTTGGACCACTCCGCCGCCGAAGCTGAAGCGGATCACCGGGAAGCGCCGACCCCAATCCCACGGCCCGTGCGCCGCCAGCCCCCGGAACAAGGGCTCGTTGCCCTCGAAGAGCTCGGCTAAGGTGTCCAGGAACAGCGACTTGCCGAAACGTCTGGGGCGCGAGAGGAAATAGTGGGTGCCCTCCTCGATCAGGCGCAGGGCAAAGCCGGTCTTGTCGACGTAGTAGCAGTCCCCCTCGCGAATCTTGCGGAAGGTCTGGATGCCGATGGGTAGGCGGCGGCGGGACATGGCGGAGCTTGCGGGAGATGTAAGTGCTGCACCCAGTGTAGCGCGATCGCACCGAGCCCTGGCCCATCGCCCACAACAAGCCCGCTCGCGCGTGGGAGCGGTCTCCTAACCGCGATCCGCGGCCTCGCGGAGCGCCGCCGGCGCCCGCGCGATCTTCAAGCGCCCCTAAGCGGTCGAGGAAGTGACGAAGCGGAAGCCCTTAAGGCACCACCACCTCCATCCCAGGGTGATGCTCGCGCAGCAGGCGCGCGAGGGTCGCCTTTGCCCCCTCGTCCCCATGCACCAACCGCACCTGCCGCGGCCTGATCCGCATGTGGCCGATGCCAGGTCCACGTACCCGCCCCGGGGCCCGTAGGTCTGGATTGCCCGCCCGGGGGTACCGGCGGCCTGGTAGCCGACGAACAGCACGTCATGCCGCGGGTCCCCCAGCATCGCCTTGAGGTAATTGACGATCCGACCGCCGCTGCACATCCCGCTGGCGGCGATCACGATCGCCGGGCGCGCCGAGCGCGACAGGTACTCCACCGATCGCAGATGGGTGGCGTGGTCATCGATGGTCGTTAGCTGCTCGAAGGCCAGCGGGTGACGCCCCGCTGTCAGCTTGCGCCG
>JALOTB010000122.1 GCA_025458165.1 Chromatiaceae bacterium
ATGGCACCGCCGGCTTGGGTGGCAGGATGCCGCAAGCTCTGGGCGCCGCGCTGGTGCGGCAAGCTTGCCGTCGCGCTCGCTCGCGGGAAACGCGACGGTAGGCGACAGGAGCAGGAGGCACTGACGCCCGGGGCGAACGCAGGCGAGCGCTGGGGGCAGTCGGTGGTGCCCAACCCCGCCGCGAAAACGAGGGTGACATCCTTTGCTTAAGTCTTTGTCTTGGAGACGGATCTTACCCATGTTCCGTACACGACGACTCCGCGACCCGGCCGGCATGAGAAATCAGCCGGAGGGTGGCCGCCGCAAGCCTATAATGGCATGTATCTGAGTAATTGTCCGGTGAGCGCTTTGATGTCAGAGACCGCAGTCAATGTCAGTGCCGGCGGGCGCATCGTGATTCCCGCCCAGTTCCGGCAAGCCCTTGGGCTCAAGGTCGGCGACGAGGTCTTGCTCAGCCTCGACGACGGGGTGATCCGCATCTCCACTCGGAAGCAGCGGCTGCGGGATGCGCAGGAATTGGTGGGGTCCCATGTCGCACCGCAGCGGTCACTCGCCGATGAGCTAGTCGCCGAGCGCCGGGAAGAGGCAGGTCGTGACTGAGCCGATCCTGGATGCCTCGGCCGTCCTTGCTTTCCTGCAGAAGGAGCCGGGGCAGGAGACGGTTGAGGCGGTTCTGGAGAAAGGGCGCGCGGTCATCTGCGCCGTCAACCTAAGCGAGGTTGCCACCAAGCTTGTTGAGGGGGGCATGACGCCGGCGTTGGCCCGCGAAGCTCTAGGTGCGCTGGATCTGGACGTGCACCCGTTCGATGAGCCCTTGGCCCTAGAGTGCGCCTGGCTGCGGGGACCGACCCGGGCAGGAGGCCTTTCGCTGGGCGATCGTGCCTGCCTCGCCCTCGGTAAGCGGCTCGCGAGGCCCGTGCTTACGACGGACCGGAGCTGGGAAGGCCTCGCGGTGGGGGTGACCGTGCGGCTCGCCCGGCCCTGAGCGACCGCAGTCTCGGCCTGCTTCACCGTCGCCGCGTCGCGGGAGGCGCTCGCAAGGTCGCTGGGCGACGCTCCCGCCGACGGTCACGTCAGGCTTCGCTTCGGTCGCCCAAAAGCGGGGTCTCGTCGAGCTCCAGGGCCGGGATCGCCGGCAGTCCGGCCCCGACGATGCCTTGGAGCGCGCCGTACATGGCCGAGGTGCTGGCGATCACGCGGGCGATCTGCTTCTCCCGCTCGGCCCATTGCTTCTCCATGGCGCGCCGCTCGCGGTTGAGCTGGAGCTGCATGGCCTCGAAGGCCTCGACGATGGCCTCGACGCGCTGGCGAAATTCGGTACCGGCCAGGTAGTCGTAGAGCAGCGCCATCTTCTCGTTCTGACCGGCCGAGGCGGCGCGGGCGTAGCCCACCGCGATCAACTGCTCGCGCAGCGCCAGGGCGACGCCGGGCCAGGTCTTGAGGTCGGCGACCCAGACCCCGTCGATCCGGGCAAACCCAGCCACGCCCTCGGGCAGTGCGGCGGAGACCAGCACCGCGGCGACCGCCCCGGCGGCACGCTGGTCCTGCTTCAACTTGTCGATCCAGGCGGGGGCCCAGTTCTTCGCGTTCTTGGTCTCCCAGAGGATCAGGCCGCAGTCCTCCAGACGTTCGTTGCGCACGCGTTGCTGGATGTCGGCCCCACGCGCCCCTTTGGCGACCGGCTCGATGCGGTCGGCGGGGAACTGCCGCTCCAAGCGGGCCTGGATGTCGAGCTCCAGGACCTCCCCTTGCAGCTCCTGGGAGCCCAGCTCGCTGCGCCGCTTGGCGGCGTCGAGCGCCTGGCGCAGATCGGTGATGGTCTTCTCTTTCTCTTTGAGCTTGAGCTCCTGCTCCTCGGCGGCGGCCTGGCGGATGGCGGTCTCCAGCTCGCCCTTGGCGGCGTCGAGCCGGCGGGCGATCTCCAGATCGAGCGCGCGGGCGCGCTCCTCCAGGGCGGTCTTCTCCTGGCGCAGCGAGAGCTCCGCGGCTTGGGCGAGGCGGACCTGCTCGCGCTGGGCGGCGAGATCGGCCTGGAGCGCTTGGAGCGCGAGTGCGCTCTCCTCGCGCGCGCGGACCTCGGCGGCGGCGGCGGCCTGGGCGATGCGCTCGGCCGACTCCTGGCGCAGGCGCTGCTCGACCTCGGCGCGGATGCGCTCGGCCTCAGCCTGTTGCTGCGCCGCGCGCTCGCGCGCCTGGCGGCGCAGCTCCAGCTCCCGCGCGGCGGCCTGCTCGGCCTGCTCGGCACGCTCGGCGAGCTGTGCCTTAAGGTCGGCGAGCTCGACGTCGAGGGTGCCGCGGGCGCGAGCCTCGGCCTGCGCCACGGCCTGCCTCATCCGCGCCTCATGGTCGGCCTTGACGGCAGTCTCCAGCTCACCGCGGATCTGGGCGCTGAGGGCCTCGGAGATGGGGATCTGGTAGCCGCAGTTGGGGCAGCGGATACGGGTGTCGGTCATCGGCGGCCTCCCGTTGGGGCTCCGGTCGACGTCCCTAAGTCGATAGGGGCATAGCGGATGGACTCGGGGTCGAGCCGCAGGCCGTAGCGGGTCCTGGGCCGGGCACCGTCGCCCTGGATGAGGTACGCGGCGGCGAGCTGGTGGCCCAGGGCCTGCTCCAGCGCGCCGTTGGCGCGCGACTTGCGCTGGTCGAAGTCGTCTTGGGTCATCCCTTTGGCGAGGGCCATCTCGGTGCGCTCCAGCTCACCCGACATCTCGCCGATGATCTGCCGGTACTCGTGCAGGTACTGCGCGGCGAGTCCGTCCGTGTCGAAGCGTGCCGCGTGCAGCCCCTTCTGCCGGCGCCGCGCCATTAGGCTGTAGAAGGCGAGCTGCGCGGGCGCGAGCGTCACCAGCTCTCCGCCCGCGCGGATGCGCTGACCAGCGAGATCGATGACGAGCGCCGGGGGCTCAAGAGCGCGCTGGGCCGCGGCGACGGTCTCGCCGAAGGTCGACTGGCCGCGGAGCAGCCGCCCCGGCAGACCGTCGCGCAGACGCACGAAGGGGATCTCGGCGAGGGTCACGCGGGCCTTAGCCGTGTCGGCGAGCTTGTCATTGCGCGTGGCGATGATCCGCTCGTACGGGGTCGGATAGAAGAAGTCCCAGCTCGATTCGAATGGCTCCGACACCAGGACATGAGACAGCCGATCCTGGGGCCGCCCGAACAGGCTCAGGGCATAGCCCAGGTAGTACCCCATGGTCTTGCGCCCGCCGGCGATCGAGACAGAGAGGGCGCTGTCGGGATCGTCGGTGAGGGCGCGAACACGCTCGGTGATGATGTCGGCGGCGCGCTCGTTGTCGCTCGGGGTGCGGATGTCGTCGAGCTCGCGCCCGCCCGCGTCGCGCAGCACAAGGACATGCTCGGGACCGAAGGCGATCGGCGGCAGGCTGTAGTCGCGCAGGAGGCGCGCAAACCAGCCGGGGTCTTCGGAGAGCAGGCTCAGGCGCGCGCGCTCGGCCCCCTCGGCGGTAGTGAGAAGATGTACCTCGGTGGGCACGAATGCGGGATCGCGCTCGACGGCGAGGGCGTAGAGGGTCTCGGTGACGATCTGCGGCGAAAGCCCGGTGACGGCGAGCAGGATACGCCGGGGGTAGCTGGTCGGCTCCATGATGATTCCTTACAGGCTTCGGTTCGGTCGTGGCTGGCCCGGTGGGTGAAGGTCTGGGGCAAGAGACCATCCGTGCCCCAATGAGGGCGGACCAGCCCCTGTAGCGCATCCCGCCATCCCTCCATCCCTCCATCCCTCCATCCCTCCATCCCGCGATGCGGCAGGCGGCCGCCCTTGCTCCAAATCTGGGGCGGACCAGGGCATCCCTGCCTCCCTGGCACCGCTTCCCTGGCACCGCTGGTCCACGCCGCCATCGTCGCGCCCAGCGGCCCGATTGTCCGAAGCGGCAAGCTTGCGGCGAAAAGTCTCGTCCGCACCGCGGCCCCTACGCAGGCGAAGATCCCAACATCGTCGCGACGCGATAGCCACCCAGGCCGAAGCTGGTCCCCTTGCCGACGTGCAGCCACTGGCCGAGCCAGAGCACCGGCCAGAAGGCGGCGAGTCCATCCCCATCGAGCTCGACGGTACCCAGCAGTCCGCCCATCTGCATCAGGGTGTCCTGCCGCGAGGAGTACCGCGTCCACTCGTGCCAGCGCAGATCCGCCGCGCGCAGATGGACCTTATCCACGTACCCGTGCAGCGACGTCCAATCGAATCCAGACCCGTCGCCACCGTAGAGGCGGGCGAGGTGCTCCACCCGAGCACACAGGTGGCGGAGCAGATCCGCCGGCGCGAAATCCCCGGCCCCAACGAAGTGTCCGTGCCGCTTGATGCGCAACGGAGTCACGAGCGTCAGCCGCACGGGGGCTCCCGGCCAATCGGGGACGACCACCGGCGGGACCGGGCGCGCGTGATACTCGCCCGACTCGGTGTCGTAGACCCGTTCCCAATCTCCGGCACCGACACTCGCCTCACGCTCGAGCGCAACGACGCGGAAGCGCCGGCCCTCACGCCCCAGGCCCCGCCCGCCGGCGAGCTGCAACGCGTGGATCAGATAAGGGGCTTGTGCCGTGTACGGGCCAAGCAACGTGACTCCGAGCCGCGTCGGGTCCCCCGCCAGGACCTCCCGCCCGGCCTCCAGGTCGGGCTCCAGAACGAAGGGATGCGGCAGCGTCTGATAGCGCCCGTCGGCCTGCGGCTGGGCGGGGGACTCAAAAAAAGTCGAGTACACGCAGGTATGCCGCAGCAGGCAGCCGTCGCACACCGGCTGGCGGGTCACGCAGGCCGTGCGCCGCAGGCCGTACCCGAGCAACCCGCGCCAGGCGGAGCCGGCATAGGGCGGCAGCCGGAGCGGATCAACCGCCTCCAGCATGAAACGCAGACGCTGGACCGCGACCGGCGCGCTCCGCGGGGGGACCGACTCCAGCCCCATACCCTGTGTCATCGCCTCGGGACCTCCCTGCTGAAACGCCTCGCTACCCGGCACCTCGCTGGACCGATCTTCGTAGACTCCAAACAGCGAGTCAAAGAGCGACCCTCGCGCGTCGTCCGCACCCAGCGATCGGCCGCGCGCTGGTCAGCCCAAGTGCCGCAAGCCGAATGCTGGACGGCGGCGGCGCACAAGGCACGAGCAAGATCGAGCCGGGCGACAGACGCCGTCCTCCCGGCACGGAATGCCGGGACCCCGGGGGCCAGGGCCGGTAAACCCGCCGCCGGCAACGGCTGCTCCCCGCTGGCCGAGCGCGGTAGGATGCGGTGCGTAACGAACCGCATCACACCGACAACGACGCGGACGATGCGGTTCGCAAGCTCACCGCACCCTACGTCCCTGCTTCCCGCTGGCCGCGTGTTGCGAAGCAGCACTCGCCTGCGTTCCCAAGGGGACCTTGGGAACGAGCGCAACCGGTCCCGTTCCGCCGGCGGTAGCGCGGTAGGATGCGGTGAGTAACGAACCGCATCACACCGACAACGACGCGGACGATGCGGTTCGCAAGCTCACCGCACCCTGCGTACCTGCTTCCCGCTAGCCGCCTGTTGCGAAGCAGCGCTCGCCTGCAGGAAGGGGACCTTGGGAACGAGCGCAACCGGTGCCGTTCCGGCGGCGGTAGCGAAGAAACTTGGTCTTAATCCCCCTTTAGATCGGGTCTCTGATTCGAACCTTCTGGAAGCGCGGATCGGGTCGGGCTGACGGGATTGCGCCCGTCAGCCCTCCCACACCACCGGACATGCGGTTTTCCGCATCCGGCGGTTGAGTCCAGCGGGCTTAGCCCGCGAGCACCCACGGTAGGATGAATCCATGTCGATGCAGTGTGGCGGTTTTCAGCGCTTGGTTGACGACGATATGACGGGCCATAAACCAGGCCCCTCGCCGACAACCGGCCACGCCGAGCGCGCGTCCCCGCACGCCCAAGCGTTGCAGCGCGTTGCGCCGTCCGTGGCGGTCATGCCAGCGCAGCCAAAAGCATTTGCGCATGTGCCGCCTGATCCAGCCCGAGAGGGCATGGACCTCGTGGCACCTGTTGGCGTAACCGAAATAGTTCCACCATCCGGTGACGTAGCGTTGCCACTGTTCGCGCAATTGTTGGCTGGTGAGGCTTTGCCGGGCATCCCAGAGCGCGCGCACCCGATCCTTGAACCGCTCGATGGCCTTTGGTGCCGGACTCGCCTGTCCACCGGGGTGGATGCGAAAGCCCAGCAGCGCGGTCGCCTCGGTGCGGCGCGCGCCACTCTTGGTGGCGTTGACTTCCAAGTCGAGGTGCTTGTGCAGCCACCGTGTCAGGCGCTCCAGCACCCGCTCGGCGGCCCGTTCGCTGGCCACGAATACGGCGATGTCGTCGGCGTAACGCACAAACGACAGGCCCCGTTGTTCCAGCTCCCGGTCCAGCCCGTCAAGGTAGAGATTGGCCAACAGCGGCGACAGCGGCCCGCCTTGCGGCGTGCCACGGTTGCGCCGGATATGCCGTCCGTCGCCCTCGTCCATCGGGGCGCGCAGGTAGCGCCCGATCAGCGTCATGATCCGCTGGTCACTGATCCGCTGTCCCAGCAGGTGCATCAGCCGGTCGTGGTTGACCTGGTCGAAAAAGCTCGTCAGATCAATATCCGCGACCCATTCCTTGCCGTCGGCGACGTACCCGCGTGCGGCCGTGACGGCGTCATGGGCCGAGCGCCCGGGGCGGAAACCCCAGCTATGCTCACTCATGTCGCCGTCGAAGGCCACGCTCAGCACCTGATGCAGGGCCTGCTGGGTCAACCGGTCCTGCACCGTGGGAATCCCCAACCGGCGCGTCCCGCCGCCGGGCTTGGCAATGTCCACCGCCCGCACCGCCGCCGCTTGGTAATCCCCCGCGAGAAGCTTCTCGCGGATACCCGGCCAGTGGCGCTTGAGGTGGGCCTCGGTCTCGGCGATCCCTTTGCCGTCGACCCCGCCGGCCCCGGCATTGGCTTTCACCGCCGCCCAGGCCCGTTCCATGTTGTCGGTGCTCAGCACCGCTTCCAGACTGATCTCGACCGTGTTGCTCATTGAACCCCTTCTGGCGTCTGTGCTCGCGCTCCCGTTCGACTCGATGGGCGCGCGCCGCCCCGTTGCCGGAATCCACCGGCTTGGCTTGGCCCGCCGACTCGGAAGCGGCCGTAATTGCCACTCCAAGCGCGTTTCGCCCCTCTCCGCGCCGCTCGGGACGGATGCAGATTGTGGTTCTTTCGTGACTCTTCGGCCCTTCGCTCTTCCCGGCTTTCACCCGGCGTCAACGCTACTACGGCCTCTGCTGACTTCTGGCCCACTCTCGTGGTCCAGATCTCCCCGAGTAAGAACATGGACTGTCGACCCGTGCCGCCAGGCTCTACCGTGTACGTCTTTCGGTGACGGTTGGATTTCGCGTTCCCTAGCACGCTCATCGCCCGTACCCGGCCTCACTGCCTGTTCGTGTTCCTGCGGTCGTGTCTTGGCTACGCCCTTCTTTCAGCTTGGCCTCGCGGCGTCCACCTTGGGTTTCGCTACGCTTCTCGTCACTCTTCGCGGTTACCTCCTCTCAGGTAACCAGTCCATGCCCATGTCGGGCACACTAGGGCGGGCTTCAGCCCGCTAAGCCGGTTGAAACCGGCCCTACATTCGATTAATCAACGGATGATGTCATAGAGTTTTTG
The DNA here is from genome assembly GCA_025458165.1 of Chromatiaceae bacterium. Lineage (GTDB taxonomy): Bacteria > Pseudomonadota > Gammaproteobacteria > Chromatiales > Chromatiaceae > JALOTB01. Next base: position 7,625 of record JALOTB010000122.1, read on the forward strand.
TACAGCCTCTCAGATAACGGTAGATCGCAGCATCCTTGGCGCCAATCTCGCCCATGTACTTCATGTACTTGTTAAAGGTAGGGATCTTGCCAGACGCGGATCAATTGATACGAAACGCTGGGGTACTGACCCATCATCAGTTCACCTGCCGCGCCAGCATCGCCAGCCATGCCTCGCCATCGGCGCAATCGAGTACTCCTTCCCCCAGTTCCTCCAGCACAGTGGATTCCTCAATCGTCTCCAACA
>JALOTB010000051.1 GCA_025458165.1 Chromatiaceae bacterium
CTCGCCCAACGAGCGGTGGTGAATACCGCCCAGACGGCCTGGGAGCCGAGCCCCAGCGGCACCGTCTGGCGCAAGCCACTCTATCGGAGCGGTGGTGAGCTCGGGCCCGTCACGAGTCTCGTGCGCTATGCGCCGGGTGGCGCCTTCCGCGAGCACGCCCATCCGGAGGGCGAGGAGATCCTCGTGCTCGACGGTGTCTTCGCGGACGAGCACGGCGACTACCCCGCGGGCACGTTCCTGATGAATCCCCACGGCAGTCGCCATTCTCCGCGGTCGGAGGGCGGCTGTACCCTGTTGGTGCGCCTGCGCCAGTACCGCGGCGATGACCGGCCGCGCCTGGTCGAGGACACCAGGGATCCGAAGGGCTGGAGACCCGGACTGGTGCCGGGCTTGAGCGTCCGGCCGCTCTACGCCCAGGGCGGCTATCCCGAGCAGGTCGCCCTGGTGCGCTGGGAGCCGGGGACCTACTTCCAGCGGCACACCCACTGGGGCGGCGAGGAGATCCTGGTGCTGGAGGGTGAGCTCGCCGACGAGCACGGCCGTTATCCGCAGGGGACCTGGCTCCGCAGCCCACACCTCAGCCAGCATAACCCCTTCTCCGAGACCGGCTGCCTGATCTACGTCCGCGTCGGTGGTCTTTGACCATTACGGTCAAGGGCCGAGGCCGGCCGCCACCCTCGATCTCCGTTACCGGGGCGAGGGACACAAGGTTCGACGTTTCACCCGGTCAGATCCCGACCCTGGACGATGAGGGCCTGTGCCGCGGTCTCGCGATCCGTGCCCTGAGGCCCGGTGGAAGTCGCACCGAGTCCGGCAGGATCACATCCTACCGCCCGAAGGAACGCTCGACCCTTCCCCGTATCTCCGGGTCGAGCTCCCGAGGGCGCACTTCGTTGTTCTTCTCCGTCCGCGAGGGATGGCGCGGAGCCAGCTCGGCCCCAGCGGGCCGACGGTCATCCGGGGCGTAGGACCTCGATTGATCGCCACAAACCGGCGCGGGAGGTGACTACTGCGTTGTCATGCTGTGCCCCTGGGTGAGGTTCTCACCGTTCGCCGGGCGTCTGAAAAGCCCCAGATGTGGCAAGGGCTCGCGCTCCTCTCACCCGTCCCCAAGGTACCCCCTCCGGCGCACCCCGCATGCACCAAGGAAGTGCGTCGGCGCCCCGCGACGCGACGATATCTGTGCGCCCGTCGTGCGTGGACGTCTTCCCGTTGCAGCAGCGTAGCGGCCGTACACCGCCGTGCAACCGGCCCGGTTCTTGCTGGGCTGTCACAGCGACGAGTTGCCGGTCCCATTGATGTTCGCGCGCCTGCACCACCTTTCCCACCACGCCGCCTGGCGGCGTCAGCTCGAGATGCTGCTCGAATCCGCCGGAGAGGGGATCTACGGGATCGACCTCTCCGGGCGCTGCATCTTCATCAATCGGGTCGGTGCCGAGCTCCTTGGCTACGAGCCGGACGAGGTGCTCGGCCGGCAGATGCACTACCTCATCCATCACTCCCACGGCGACGGCACCCGCATGCCGGTGGAGCACTGCCGGATCTTCAAGGCGTTCAAGGAGGGCTGTAGCTGCCGGGTCGAGGACGAGGTGCTCTGGCGGCGCGACGGCAGCGCCTTCCCCGCCGAGTACGCGTCCTATCCCATCCACGATGGCGAGCAGGTGGTGGGCGCCGTGGTCACCTTCACCGACATCACCGAGCGCAAGCGCACGGAGGCGGCCCTGCATGCCGCCCGCGCCGAGCTGGAGCGGCGGGTCGCCGAGCGCACCGCCGAGCTTTCCGCCACCCACCGTGAGCTGCGCCAGGCGCACGACGGACTCTTGCGCCTCTCGGCGCACCTCTCAACTCGGTGCGCGAGGAGGAGCGCGCCCACATCGCCCGTGAGATCCACGACGACCTCGGCGCCTCGCTCACCGCCGTGCAGCTCGAGCTCAACTGGTTGCGCCAGCGCCTGACCGGCGACCCGCTGATGCTCCGGCACATCGACGCCGCCCTGGAGATCGGGACCGGCGCGATGGGGGCGTTAAGGCGCATCCTGAGCGATCTGCGCCCGGGCGTCCTCGACCACCTGGGGTTGTGGGCCGCGCTCGAGTCGCTGCTCGAGGAGACCGAGGGACGCTCGGGCCTGCGTTGCACCCTGGTCTGCCCTGCCGAGATCGAGCGCTGCCGCCTCGGCCGCGATGCCGAGATCGCCGTCTACCGCATCGCCCAGGAGGTGCTGACCAACGTCCAGCGTCACGCCGGCGCGGGCCGCGTTTGGCTCGTGACCGAGGCCCTCGGCCGGGACTTGCGGATCGAGATCCGCGACGACGGGCGCGGCATGCTGGTTCCGGCGCAGCCGACCAGCTTCGGGCTGCTCGGCATGCACGAGCGGGCGCGTGCGATCGGCGGCGACCTCGGTATCGCGAGCCGCCCGGGCGAGGGCACCACCATCTCGCTGCGGCTGCCGGCCGCGTTGGTCGGAGGGGCGGGGCGATGATCGATCTGCTGGTCGTCGACGACCACATGATCATCCGCCGCGGGCTGGTCCAGATCCTCTCCGAGGACCCGCGGATCGGCGCGATCCGCGAGGCCGTCGATGGGCCGAGCGCCCTGCGCCTGCTGCGCGCCACGCCCGTCGATGTGGTGCTGCTCGACATCGCGCTTGGCGATCGCGACGGCTTCGAGGCACTCAAGCTGATCCGCGCCGAGCGGCCCAAGGTCGGCGTGGTGATGCTCTCGGTGTATCCGGAGTCGCAGTTCGGCGTGCGGGCCATCCGCGCCGGCGCCGGGGCCTACCTGAACAAGGGCTGCTCGCCCGAGGAGCTCCTCGGCGCCATCGTCAAGGTCGCGGCCGGCGGGGTCTTCGTTACCCCGGTGATCGCCGAGATGCTCGCCCGCAGCGTGCGCGAGGACAGTGAGCGCCCGGCGCACGAGGGCCTCTCCAACCGCGAGGCCCAGGTCCTCCGACTCCTGGTCGAGGGGCGCTCGGTCTCCGAGATCGCCGAGCGGCTCGCGCTCTCGGTGAACACGATCTCGACCTACCGCAGCCGAATCTTCGAGAAGCTCGGCGTGCGCAGCCTGGTGGAGCTGCTCACCTACGCCAGCCGTCACGGCCTGCTTGCCGCCTGATCCCGCTCGACGACCCCCCGCGCGGTCGGATGGACCACCCGCCTGTAGTGCTGCGACTACAGGGAAATCACGACGCCGGCGATACCCTGTCCCAGGCCGCGCCGCCAGACTCTCGACCCAGGGCCAACAACGGAGGACAGGGTGGGATGCGAACAGCGGGGTTCCGACTGGGGGTGTACGTCTTCAAGGATGCCGAGATCATCGACTACGCCGCCCCCTGCGGCGTGCTCTCGGTCGCGCGCCGGCTCGATCCCGAGCTCGATGTGTTCCTCGTCGCGGAGAGCCTGCGCCCGGTGCAGACCCAGGCCGGCATCACGGTCCTGCCTAACTATGCCTTTGCCGACCGTCCGGCGATGGACGCCTTCCTGATCCCGGGCGGCTTCGGCACCCGCCAGGAGATGCACAACCGCAACCTCCACGATTTCATCCGCGGACTACCGGAAGACTGCCTGCTCACCAGCGTCTGCACCGGCTCCTGGATCTACGCCCGCATGGGCCTGCTCGACGGCCTGCCAGCCACCAACCGCAAGGAGCCCGACCGGATCGAGGCATCGCATCTCGGCAAGACGCCAATCGACCGCCTGGCCGAGCTGGCGCCCGCTTGCCGCATCAGCCACGCCCGGGTGGTCGATGCCGGCCGAGTCGTGACCGCCGGGGGCATCAGCTCGGGGATGGAGCTCGGGCTGCATCTCTTGCGGCGCGCCGGCTACGACGAGCCCTTCATCCACAGCGTGGCGCGGGTGATGGAGTACCAGCGTGCCTACGCCCTCTACGAGCACGACATCGAGTACGTCACTCAGCCGGCCACCGTGCCGGAGCTGATTACCGCCTAACCGCGTCACGAGGTATCCATCATGCCCGGTCTCCCCAACCCCTTCGATCCCAAGGTCAAGCTCCATCGCGGCGGCTGCGCCTGCGGGCGCCATCACAGTCAATCCGAGCACGACGCCGCGCATCGCGAAGAGCAGCAGGCGCTGCAAGAGCGGGCGGTGGAGGGTGCGGTGATGCGCGCACTCTTCCCGGAGGACGTCGAGCGCCGGCGCTTTCTACGCGCGGTCGGCAGCGGCACGGCACTCGCCGCGATCTCCGCACTCTTCCCGCTGGGATTCGCCAAGGAGGTCTTCGCCGAGTCCACGGGCCCGCTGGAGAAGACCAAGCTCAGCGTCGGGTTCATCCCCATCACCTGCGCCACCCCGATCATCATGGCCCACCCGCTGGGCTACTACGCCAAGTACGGGCTCGACGTCGCGGTAGTGAAGACCGCCGGCTGGGCGGTAATCCGCGACAAGTCGCTGGCCAAGGAATACGACGCCGCACACATGCTCTCGCCGATGCCGCTCGCCATCTCCATCGGTGCGGGCTCCAACCCCATCCCCTGGACCATGCCCGCGGTGGAGAACATCAACGGCCAGGCGATCACCCTCTCAACCAAGCACAAGGACAAGCGCGACCCGAAAGACTGGAAGGGGTTCAAGTTCGCCGTCCCCTTTGATTACTCGATGCACAACTATCTGTTGCGCTACTACCTCGCGGAGCACGGCCTCGACCCCGACCGTGATGTCCAGATCCGCGCCGTGCCCCCGCCCGAGATGGTCGCCAACCTGCGCGCCGACAACATCGACGGCTTCCTCGCCCCCGACCCGGTCAACCAACGGGCGGTCTACGATGGGGTCGGCTTCATCCACCTGCTGTCGAAGGAGATTTGGGACGGCCACCCCTGTTGCGCCTTCGCCGCGAGCCGCGAGTTCGTTACCGGCCTGCCCAACACCTACCAGGCGCTGCTCAAGGCGATCCTCGACGCCACGGCCTATGCCCGAAAGCCTGAGAACCGCAAGGAGATCGCCGGGGCGATCGCCCCGGCCAACTATCTCAACCAACCAGTGACGGTGGTCGAGCAGGTCTTGACCGGCACCTTCGCCGACGGGCTCGGCAACGTGGTGCGCGACCCCGAGCGCATCGACTTCGACCCCTTCCCCTACGAGTCCTTCGCGATCTGGATCCTGACTCAGATGAAGCGCTGGGGTCAGGTCAAGAACGACATCGACTACGGCGCGGTCGCCCGCGAGGTGTTCCTTGCGACCGACGCCGCGCGCCTGATGAAGGAGGTCGGCCTGGAGCCGCCCGCCGACCCTGCCATGGCCTTCTCGGTGATGGGCAAGGCATTCGATCCCGCGCAGCCCGAGGCCTACATCGAGAGCTTCGCGATCCGCCGGGGCTGAGCGATGAAGACCGAGCGCGTCTGGCTCGCGCCCGTCCTGTCCGCGCTGTTCTTCGCGGTGTTCGTCGGGATCTGGCACCTCGCCACCGTCAAGCCGGTGGGCGAGGTGGTGGTGGACCCCGAATACGCCGCGTTGATCGGCGCGGCGGCGGCCACCGGCGGGCAATCCGCGATGCCCGGCCCCGGCGACGTGGCCTCGACCATCTGGCAGCACCTGCGGGACCCCTTCTATGACCGCGGCACCAACGACAAGGGGATCGGCACCCAGCTCGTCTACTCGATCGGGCGCGTGCTGACCGGCTTTGCCTTGGCAGCCCTGGTGGCGATCCCGCTCGGTTTCGTGATCGGCATGTCCCCGCTCGTGTACAAGGCGCTCGACCCCTTCATCCAGATCTTGAAGCCCATCTCACCGCTCGCCTGGATGCCGTTGGCGCTCTACACCATCAAGGATTCGAACATCTCGGCGGTGTTCGTGATCTTCATCTGCTCGCTCTGGCCGATGCTGGTCAACACCGCGTTCGGGGTGGCCTCGGTGCGCAAGGACTGGCTCAACGTCGCCCGTACCCTCGAGGTGCCGCGCCTGCGCACCGCCTTCCGAGTCATCCTCCCCGCGGCGGCGCCGACCCTCATGACTGGGATGCGCATCTCCATCGGCATCGCCTGGCTGGTGATCGTCGCCGCCGAGATGCTGGTGGGGGGCACGGGGATCGGCTACTTCGTCTGGAACGAGTGGAACAACCTCTCCATCACCAACATCATCACCGCCATCCTCTTCATCGGGCTGGTCGGCATGGTGCTCGACAGCCTCCTCGCGCAGTTGACGCGCGCGGTGACCTATAAGGAGTAGCCGCCGTGTCCCAGCCGTTTCTGAAGATCGAGGGACTCACCAAGCGTTACCCCGGCGCGGGCGGGAAGTCGGACTTCACGGTGTTCGAGAATCTGTTCTTCGGCATCGAGAAAGGCGAGTTCGCCTGCATCATCGGCCACTCCGGGTGCGGCAAGACCACCATCCTCAACGTGCTGGCCGGGCTGGAGGCGGCGACCGAGGGCGTGGCGGTGATGGATGGGCGCGAGATCAGCGGGCCGTCGCTCGAGCGCGGCGTGGTGTTTCAGAGCCACGCCCTCCTGCCCTGGCTCTCCGCACTCGGCAACGTGGCCTTCGGCGTGCGTTCGCGCTGGCCGCGCTGGTCGGCCAAGCAGGTCGAGGCCCACAGCACCCGCTACCTGGAGATGGTCCACCTGGGCGCGGCCCTGCACAAGAAGCCGGCCGAGCTCTCCGGCGGCATGAAGCAGCGCGTCGGCATCGCGCGGGCCTTCGCCATCGAGCCCAAGATGCTGCTGCTCGATGAGCCCTTCGGAGCGCTCGACGCGCTCACTCGCGGGTCGATCCAGGATGAGCTGCTGGCGATCGTGCAGGCGACTCACCAGACCGTCTTCATGATCACCCATGACGTCGACGAGGCGATCCTGCTGGCCGACAAGGTGCTCCTGATGAGCAACGGCCCCTACGCGAGGATCGCCGAGATCGTCGAGATCACCATTCCGCGCGAGCGCACCCGCGCCACCATCCACCACGACCCGCAGTACTACCGCATCCGCAACCATCTGGTGGACTTCCTGGTGAACCGTTCGAAGACCTACGCGAACGAGGAGCGCGGTCGTGGCGACCCGCTGCATCCCCCGATCGTCCGCCCCGGCTTGGAGGGGAGCGCCCAGGTCGTTGCGCTCGCCAAAGCGGCTGCCCCGGTCGCTTCGCCCCCCCTGCCGTCACCGGCCGTTCGTAATCGGTCCAACTGACGGAGACCTCGACATGACCCGCGATGACGTGACCGCACTGATCCTGTCCGCCAAGCTCGCCAAGGGCGTGAGCTGGGCACAGCTCGCCGAGACCATCGGCCAAAGCAAGGAGTGGTCGACCGCCGCCCTGCTCGGCCAGATGACCCTCAATGAGGCCCAGGCGAAGGCGGTCGGGGCCGCCCTCGAGCTGCCCGCGGAGGCGGTCACCCAGCTCCAGATCGTGCCCTACAAGGGCTCACTGCCCACGGCCGTGCCGACCGACCCCTTGGTCTACCGCTTCTACGAGCTGGTCAACGTCTACGGGACGACGATCAAGGCGCTGATCCATGAGGAGTTCGGCGACGGCATCATGAGCGCCATCGACTTCACCATGGACATTCAGCGTGAGCCCGACCCCAAAGGTGACCGTGTGCACATCACCATGAGCGGCAAGTTCCTGCCGTACAAGACGTACTGACCCTGACGACCGCGCGGTCGGTTGCTCCGCAGGGGCGGTTGAACAGGCGCACAGATGCACCGCCCGATCAGCGAGCGCTCGCTACGACGTCTTGTGCTCACTGACCCCAGCCTTGGGCTTATCGCACCGAAGTCTGTGGTCGGATCATCGACATGGCGGGGACCCCTAGCCGATGGGACTGCCGCCTCACGGTGGGACTGGCCGGCAGGGGCCAAGAGCTCCCGTCGGCCGATCGCTGCCAGCCCGGCGCAATCATCGCTTGAGCTTAGGGCACGAGCCCCTTACGCTTCGCGCCAGGGGCCGCGATGGGCATCCAATGCCCCACCGGGGTGGCCTGTCCCCAAGGGTCCGCCCGCGGCCTCCGCCGCACCGCTTGGCCACGGCCCGCCGTTCGCGGACTCGGGTGACCGATCACGTTTCCAGAATCAGTTGCTGGCTGTTATTGAAGTTGTTTCTCGCCAGGCTTCGCCAATCCTAAGTACCCACGATTAAAACCCTTTCTTGTGCACCGTCCCTGTGGATAACCCTGTGGACGACTTGCGGGAACGGCGCCTAAGTCCGCCGGGGGCTTGGGGTCTCGTTAGAACGGTCAATTTTCAGTCACTGAATTTTCCGCGCCAAAACAGGGCGATAGGTAATGTCAGCGACTGCCGAACGATCATCGGTCGGCTAGCACGGCAATGAACCCGCGTCAAGGTTCCCTGCTGTGCACAACCACCGGACCCGGCGAGCGCTTGGGGCCGGGGTCAGACGCGATTCTCGGGCGCCGTCTTGGGCGCTCAACAACGCCCCAGGGCTCGCTGGTCGCACGTTCCGACCCCTGCCCTTCCCTTCCAGACATCACGCGATCGCGAGCATCCAGCACGGCAGCTTAGGGTGTTTTCGGCCCATGGCGTCCACCTGGGTGGCCGAACCAAGCTAGCAGTGCGCCTCTCAGCGGCAGCGAAACCAGGCCCCATCGCTCCCACTCGGACGGGTGTGGCACCGGCGGAATCGCACGGATCGCCGCCCCGGTGCCATACTGAGGCGGACCGACGCCGACACGAAGGGCGACCGGCGCGTCGGCTGGGACGCTCGCGACGAGGCCCGTTGGCGGTCGTGGGAGGAGCTTCATGACCCTGACGTCGGATACGCGTAAGTTGCTCGGTTTGCGTTGGCTCCGCGCATTCTCGATCGCCCCTCTGCTCGCCTGCGCCCCCTCGCGGAGCAGCCGCCGACCCGGCCCGCGGTCTCGGCGATCCAGGTCCGCCTGGTGCTGGACCTGGCACCGCTGCTGGAGGCCGCCGAAGGCGCCCTGGCCAACCCAGGCGAGGCACTTCAGCCTACCGGGCTCGAGGGCTCGGGCTGGGCGCGAGGCCGCCTCGCGCTGCGCCCCTGGCCAGCAGCCCATAGAGTCCGACCAAGGACCCGCTCCGACCGGGCAGAAGACCGCCAGCGCGCCGTCACCGACTCCCGGTTTGATCGGCAACGATCAACCGGACCTTGTCCCTGGGGCCTTCAGGCCGAGGGCATCCGGTGTAGGCGCCGATGCCGAGCATGGGCCCCGCCCCCGTGGCGTGCGCCACAGTCGCCCGTGATCACACGCCGGCCGGCGCGCACCGGGTCGCCCGCTGCTTCCCTCCCCTTCGATCGAGACCCGCGGTCATGCCCTTGAAGTTCTTTGCACTCTTGTTGCTTTGCCAGCTGCTCGGAGAGATCTTCACCGTCTGGACCCGGCTGCCCGTCCCCGGCCCGGTGGTGGGCATGGTCCTCTTGTTCGTTGGCCTCGTCCTGCGAGGCGGCGTCGACGACGGTCTCGGCCGGGTCGTGGACGGTCTCCTGTCGCACCTGTCGTTGCTCTTCGTGCCGGCCGGCGTCGGCGTCATGCTGCATGTCGCCATGCTGCGCGAGGAGTGGTTGGCGATCTCTGTGGCCCTGGTGCTGAGCACCCTCGTGACCCTCGTCGCGACCGGGCTGGTCATGACTGCGCTCACCGGCCGGATCGAGCGACGGGACAGGGAGCGCTGAGCCATGGATCGGGACCTCGCTCTCGGCGACATCTGGGTCTACCTGTCCGCCAGCCCCCTGTTGCACCTGACCCTCACGGTCGGGGCCTATCTGCTGGGAGACTGGCTGTTTCAGCGCAGCGGGCGGAGGGCGGTGCTCAACCCAGTGCTCCTGGCCGTCATCGTCCTGGTAGTGTTCCTCGTTGCCACCGGTACGGACTACCAGACGTATTTTGCCGGCGCCCAGTTCGTACACTTCATGCTCGGCCCGGCCACCGTAGCGCTCGCCGTTCCGCTGTACCGAAATCTGCCCCTGATACGGCGGCTCTGGCTCCCCATCCTGGCCGCGATCTTGACCGGCGCCCTGGTGTCGGCGACCAGCACCGTCTGGGTGGCCCATCTCCTGGGCGCCTCGCGGCAGACCCCCATGTCGCTGGCGCCGAAATCGGTAACCGCTCCCGTGGCAATGGGAATCACCGAGAAGGTCGGGGGCCTGCCCTCGCTCAGCGCGGCCCTCGTCGTGCTCACGGGCGTGCTCGGTGCGGTCATCGGCACCTGGGTGTTGGCGCTGGTGCGCGTGCGCGACGACCGCGCCCGCGGTATCGCCCTTGGTGTGACCTCGCACGGCATCGGCACCGCACGGGCCTTCCAGATCAGCGACACCGCCGGGGCGTTTGCGGCCCTGGCGATGGGCCTGATGGCCCTGATATCGGCCTTCGCGCTGCCCTTCGCGTTCCGTTGGGTCTTTGGCGGCTAACGCGGCGGCTCAGGGTTCGGCCGACGGGGGCGATGGGTCCGGGGGACACCGCGACGCGGGGCGGGTTTCGTGTGATGACGCACACCCACACCTATACCCACCCTCCGGAGGACTCGACATGCGACTCTATCTGATGCAGCACGGCTCGGCGGTCCCGAAGGAGACCGACCCCGATCGGCCCCTGAGCGCGGAGGGCCACGCCGATGTACGGCGTCTGGCCGCTTTCTTACGGACCGCGGGGGTGCGCGTCGATCAGGTGCTCCATAGCGGCAAGACCCGCTCCGCGCAGACCGCGGCGCTGCTCGCCGAGGCCCTGCCCCCGGCGGGACAACCCGAGGCGCGGGCGGGGCTCGGCCCTAACGACCCGCTGGCGATCCTCGTCCCGGAGCTCGTTTACTGGACGGCGGACACGATGCTCGTCGGCCACCTCCCCTACCTCGGTCGGCTGGCGTCGCTGCTCCTCGCCGCGGACGCGGACCGACCGCTGCTCGCATTCCGGCCCGGAACCCTCGCGTGCCTGGAGAGAGACGCGGAGCGGCGCTGGGCGCTACTCTGGATGCTGCGCCCCGAGCTCCTCGCCGAGCGGGGTTAGCCCGAGCTCGATCTCGCGGTGGCCCCGGGGTCAGAGCCCATGCAAACACCCGGGGTCAGGCTCGGTGCGCCCGTGATGGCGCCAGAGCGAGCCGAGGATGCCGCCGGCGGTCGCGGCGCTGCCCCAAGCGGGCCGCCGCCTGACCCGGGGCCTTAGCCCGCGATCCGCGGCGCAAGCCCCCGGTTGGAGGCGCTGCCCGGCTTCGCCGTTACGCTTCGGGGCGAGGGCCCGCGCGAGCCACCGATGGCTGCTACGCCGCGCGATCGGGGCAAACCGACCGAAACGGAGGAGGTATCCAGCGATGCCCGGATCACTACCACCGCTGTCCCAGCTCGCCGTCGGCCTGGCGTTCGCGGTGACGCTGGCGGTCGCGCGGGTCGCCGGGGCGACCGATGGGGTGAGGATCATCGATGCCCACTCGCACTACACCGAGGCGGACGCGGAGGCGCTCGACCCGGCCGAGATCATCGCCCGGCTCGATGCCGCGGGGGTGTCGCGGGTCGTCATCAGCGGGACGCCGGCCGATCTCGCGCTGCGGCTGCACGCCGTGGCCCCAGGGCGCATCGTCCCGTTCCTCGGCGTCTATGACTCGCACCTGGACAAGGCGCGGTGGATGCACGACGAACGGGTCCCGGAACGGGCCGAGGCCCAGCTCGCAGAGGGCGCGTGGGCCGGTATCGGCGAGCTGCACCTGTTCGCACCGGATGCCGGCAGCCCGGTGCTCGCACGCCTAGTGCGCCTGGCCGACGCCCAAGACCTTATTCTGATGCTGCACGGCGATGCCGAGATCATCGACCGCGTCTTCGCGATCGCCCCCGCCGTGCGCGTCCTCTGGGCCCATCTCGGCACCGACCCGGAGCCTGGCGCGCTCGCCGCCGTGATCGAGCGGCACGCCGGTCGCGCGCTCTGGATCGACACCTCGGTGCGCGACCCCCTGATCGCCCCGGACGGGGTGCTGCTGCCCGAGTGGCGGGCCCTGCTCGAGGCGCATCCGGAGCGCTTCCTGGTCGCCGTCGACGCCTTCAGCACCAACCGCTGGCATCGCTATGGCGAGGTCGCCGCCGCGATCCGCCGGTGGACCGCCGACCTGCCCGAAGGGCTCCGCGACCGGCTGCTCTTCGGCAACGCGCAGGCGATGCTCTCCGGGGCTCGGGCCTCCGAGCCGAGCGAAGACCGCTGACGGCAAGAGTAACCCGCATCAGCGGACCCCCACCCCGCGCTCAAGGCGGAAGGGCGGGCGATCTGGTGAGCAAGCGGTTCGGCTCAGGCCACCGCGAGGGCGTCACGCACGCGATCGAGACGCGCGCGGACCTCGGCCGCGAGCGCATCGACACCGGGCTTCTCGACCAACTGGAGGACGGCCTGCGGGTCCATGAAGGCGACGGTCACCTTACCGTCGGTCTCTTCTCGCACCACAACGTTGCAGGGCAGCAGGAGCCCGATGTCGGGATCGGCGTCCAGCGCACGGTTGGCGAGCGGCGGATTGCAGGCCCCGAGGATGCGATAGGGGCGCCGCTCGACGCCGAGCTTGGCCTTCAGTGCCGCTTGCACGTCGATATCGCTCAAGACCCCAAATCCCTCGCCTTTCAACGCCTCGGTGACGCGCGCGACGGCCTGATCGAAGGGGTCTGATAGGCTAATGGAGAAGCCGTACATGAGCTTTGCCTCTCTGGTGATCGGGTTGCCGACGAGATGGCGACGAGCGGCGGGATTGCCAACCGAGCGAGGAGGCCACCCGGCTCGGGCTCGATCGCCGGGACTAGAGCCGGTTCTCCAAGACCAGGAACCAAGGGCGCCGGGGCACGGGTTGCAGCCGGCCCTGGCCGTCCAGCTCCAGCGTGCTCTTGGAGACCGAGTTGCGGACGTTGCCACCAATCGCCTCCAGCGACCGACCGTTCTTCGCGACCACCAGGTCGCAGTGCGTGCCGGCCCCCTCCAGCGCCCAGGCGTCGGTGTAACCCTGGGTAATGAGGGGCTGAGATCCGGCGCGCGAGGCGCAGATCAGGTCGCCCGGGTTGGGGCTGTAGTCGGCCACCCGGCGGGGCACAAACCAGCGCCCGGCGAACGGCGCCTCGTCGATCATGGCCGAGAGATAGATCCAGTGCGCGGCGGCCGGGCGGAACTCGGTCTCCGGCACCCCGGCACTCTGCATCACCCAGCTCAGGAAGGCCGCGGACCAAGGCTTCTGGCAATCCATGCCGCTGAGGCCCGGCTTGCCGACCGCCCGCCAGTAGGCGTTGACCCGCGTGCTGTAGCGGCCGTCGTCATCCTCCCAGGCGCCCACGTTGGGGATGCTCTCCTGGCTGCCCTGATACACCACCGTCTGCCGGCCGAAGAGCTCCCACTCGCTGGTCGCCCGGGCGATCATGGCGCGCTTGAGCCCGGGGTTGGGCTCCGGGGGTGGACCGATCGACCGACCCAGCCAGGTCGTAGCACCCTTCTCTTCGGGGACGCCCCCGCAGGCCACCAGCGCAAGGCAGATGACCAGCGCCCCGAGGGCTCGGGGCCAGAGCGAGCTTAGCGGCAGGTGATACATGCGGGGCACTCCTCAATCAATCGCGGGCCGGGCGCGCCCTGACCCCGTCAATCGGCACGGGCGACAGGGTCAGCGCGGCGGGCGGCGGCGCTCGTGGAACCAGGGGCGGTACTCCTCCATACGCGCCCGCTGCTCGGGAGGCGCCTGCCGGCGGCAGGTCGCGAAGTCCGCAGTCGCGGGGGTGGCGCCCCAGCGCCGCTCGACGCAATCGTTGGGGTTGTAGCCGACCTCCAGGCCGGACCGCCGCGCGTAGATCTCCGCGAGGCTAAGCCGCCAGGGGCTGCCGTCGCTGCGGGTGTAAGTGATGTGCCGCCGCTCGACCTCTCGGGCGTGGAACGCCTCGATCCGGGCGGCGGCGCTCGCGGGTGTCTCACCGCCGAGGACGTAGAGCTCCGGAAAGCGGCGGATACGCTCCGGCAGGGCCTCAAGGACATGCAGCGCGATCAGCAGGCGCATGTCGCGCGAGGGCGTCGAGTAGTCCTCCCAAGGGCCGGTGGTCTCGAAGATCGCCGGACCCTGGGGCATGGGGATGCTGGCCCTGGGGTTCGCGCGCGCGTAGGCCTCGCCGTTGTCGACCGAGACCAGGCGGGTCTCGAGCTGCTCCATCAGGGCCTCCAGTGTCGCCGCGTAGGCGGCCGCCACGTCCAGTCCGCGCGGGTTGATGAGCCGCTCCATGCGGGCGTAGAAGTCCTCCGGCGAGAGCTGCCCCTGTTCGGTCGAGAAGGGCGGAAGCCCCGAGCGGCCGTCCAGGCTCGCATTGGGGGCGGGGCGCAGGCGGGCGCCCGCCCTCACGAGCGGCCGGTGGGCCTTGAACCCCGCCCCGGCGCTCGCGGTCTGGGCAAAGAGGAAGGTCCCCTCCCAGAAGCGCTTGCGGCTCACCGTCCCGTCCGGCTGGGCGTCCACCGCGAGCACCAGACCGCCGCGGTCCACGCCCTGCGGCACCCATTGGACCAGCACCAGCACGTGACCATAGGGGTCGGCATAGACGGTCCCGGGCCAGAGGCTCTCGCGGGTCAGGGGGACCGGGTAGTAATCCGTCGCCTCGTCGGCCAGCGCGGTGCGGGCGCTGCCCGAGTGCACGGTGTCCATCAGGCGGCGCGTAAGACCACGGAACTCGGTGACCGCAAGCGGCGGGCGGGCGAGGCTAGTCTCGACGACGGGGGCGTCGCAGCGCGGCGGGCTTGCGCGCGTCCCGCGGCTGCAAGCCCGGTAGGCGACTGGCAGGCCGAGCTTCCAGGCGAAATAGGTCCGCAGGTAATAGGGCAGGTCGGCGCAGTCGGGCTCGGCGGGCAGCTTGCGGTCCTCCCCGGCCCCGAGATGGCCATGCAGGAAGTTCCTGGTCGGATCGGAGAGCACCGGGGCCAGCGAGCGGAAGCTCATCGGCTCCTCGGGCGGGGCGTCGAACAGGCGCTCAATCCAGGCGGCGTAGAGTGCCTCGGTCGCGAGGCCCCACTCCGCCCGACTGCGCTGACCGGACCCGGCCCCGACGGGCACCTCGGCGCAGGCGGCGACCGACCCGCCCCGCAGGGCCTGGACCCGATAGGTCCCGCGGGCCGGCCGATCGATGCGCCCGTGCAGGCTCCAGGGTGGGCCGCCGTAGCCGACCACCGGGAGCGGCCTCACCACCCCATCCGGGGCGCGGACCTGGATGCCATCCATGACCCCATCGGTGGCGACCGCCACCAGCTCGATCGGCTCGCCGGGCTGGGGTCGCAGGGGCGCTGCCCAGACGCGCACCTCGGTACCCGGCTGACAGTCGGCGGCGGCCCAGGCTCGATCGGCGAGATGCCCGCCCAGGACCATCAGCAGCGCGCCGAGCGCGAGCCGCATCGGCGGGGTCAGGCGGGAGATCGACGGCAGGGGTCGCATGGGGTGCCAGTGTAACGCCCAGCCTCGGTACCCCGCGACCCTTGGCCGCGGGGACTCACTCACGCCCGACCTCGCGGTCGACGATGGCGGCGACCACCAGGTCGCCCCACACGTTGATCGCGGTGATGGGGTGATCGAAGAAGCGGTCGACGACCAGGTACAGGGCGAGATAGGTCTGCGGCAGGCCGAGTAGATCCAGCATGAAGGCCATCATGGCGATGCCGCCGCCAGGGATGCCCGCGGTCCCGGCCGACGAGGCCATGGTGAGCAGGACGATAAAAAGGGCCTGCAAAGCACTCAGCTCCACCCCGGCGAGCTGGGACATGAAGATCAGCAGGATCGACTGGTAGAGCGCGGAGCCGTGCATGTTGAGCGTCGCCCCGAGCGGAAGGGTCAGACTCGTCACCCGCTCGCTCACCCCGGCCGCCTCCAGGGCCTGCTTGGAGACCGGATAGGTCGCGGAGCTGGAGGCGGTGGAGAGCGCCGTGAGCAGCGGCTCACGGCAGGCGGCCACCAGGGGCCAGGGCGCGCGCCGGGTGCGCAGGTAGTAGAGCGCCGGCATCACCAGCGCAGCATGCACCAGCGCCGCCAGGGCCACGGCCCACACGAAGGACCTGAGTTCAAAGACCCCCGCCCAGTCCATGTCCGCGAGGCTCGCGTAGACCAGGGCCGCGATACCGATTGGCGCGAGTGCGAGCACCCCCCGCAGGAGCTGCATCAGCATCGCGTCCAGCGCCTGGGCACCGCCGAGCAGGGTCGTTCGCTGGTCCTGGGCGATGCGCCGCGAGGCCAGGGCCGCGATCACCGCGATCACCACGACGTGCAGGACATTGCCCTGGGTCAGTGAGGCGAACAGGTTGCTGGGGACGAAGCTCGCGATCAGCCGCTCCAGACTGAACCCGTCCGCGACCGCTGTCATCGGCTCCAGGTTGAGGAGCCCGGGCGGCAGGTCCCGCGAGAGGGCCAGGCCGATCAGGGTCCCCAGGGTCGCCGCCACGGCGGAGGTCGCCGCGTAGTAGCCGAGGGCGTGTCCGCCGATCCGGCGGAGATTATCCCCGCCGGCCAGTGAGGCGTAGATCGACACCAGGATCAGCGGCAGGATCAGGAGCTTGAGCAGGGAGACGAAGACCTGCCCCAGCCAAGCGACATAGGGCGCGCCCTGCGGGACCAACAGGGCCAGGACGATCCCCAGCACCAGGCCGGCGGGGATCGAGTAGAGCGCGCGCAGCACCATGCAAGCCTAGCCTTTCAGCGTGGATCCAGCCTCAGGGCGGAGCCGAGGACCACCGATGGGGTTATTGTCGGGCTGAGGCCCGACCTACCAGCCCAAGCGCTTCAAGTTGCGCTCGACCTCGTCCTGGTCGCTGTACGCGGTCTTGCGCCCACCCTGGTCGAGATAGCGCTCGTGGCCCTTGCCAGCGATGAGCGCGACCCAGGGCTCATCGGGCGGACGGGCGTCGAGCAGATCGAGGAGCCGCGCCACCGCGGCCGGCCGCTCGACGACGACCTCATATCCCTCGGGCGGCATGCCGGCCAGGATGTCGGCGATGATCCGCTCCGGGTCCTCGGTGCGCGGGTTGTCCGAGGTGACGATCACCCGATCCGAGTAGCGCGCCGCGGCGGCGCCCATCAGCGAGCGCTTGCCGCGGTCGCGGTCGCCGCCGCAGCCGAACAGGGTCGCGATCCGGGCCTGAGGAAAGGCTTCGCGGATGGCCCGCAGGATGGTCTCCAGGGCGTCCGGGGTGTGGGCGAAGTCGATCACCAGGGTCCGGTTGCCGACCACCCGGCACTCGAAGCGCCCGTCGACCGGCCGCAAGTGGCGCCAGTCCTCGCGCTCGCCGGGGCCGAGCAGGACGTCGGCCAGCGCGGCGGCGAGCGCGTAGTTGCGCCGGTTGTGCCCCAGCGCCAGGAAGGGTCGGGCCGCAATCGCCTCCGGCGGCAGGGTCGCGGGTCCGAGAAGCTCGATCGGCACCCGCGGCTTGCCCTGGGCGCGCAGGCGCTCGGCGACCTCCGGGCTGGTGCAATAGAGCCGCCCGCCGTCCTCGATCAGATCGAGGATGCGCGCCTTGGCCGCGAAGTAGGACGCCTCGTCCCGGTGGTAGTCGAGGTGATCCTGTGAGAAGTTGGTCCAGCCGGCGCTGGCGAGCGGGATGCCATGCAGCCGCCCTTGATCCAGCGCATGGCTGCTCGCCTCCATCACCACCAGGTCGCAGCGCGCCTGCTCGGCGTGGAGCAGGCGGCGGAGCTCGATCAGGGGCGGGGAGGTAAAGCCGGTCTCCAGGAGTCGATCCCCATCGAGGAAGACCCCGAGTGTCCCGATCGAGAGGACCCGCTGGCCCTGGGCCGTCAGCATGGCCTCCAGGTACTTGACCGTCGTCGTCTTGCCGTTGGTCCCGGTGACACCGGCGAAGCGCAGCCGGCCCGGCGTCAGCGGATAGACCAGGTCGCAGAAGCGCCGCACCACCTCCGGCCAGTCATCCGGACGGGTGACGTAGATCCCCTTACCGGGCAGCGCGTCGAAGCAGTCGAGCCAGCGGTTGGTGACAAGGACCGCGAAGGGGCTCGCCGCCAGGTAGCGCTGATAGAGCTCGGCGTCGGTGCGGCCGTCGTCGAAGCGCTGGAAGAACAGGATCGAGCCCGTATCGCAGGCGTTGGCCCGCCACTGGATGTTGGTCAGCGGCCCGGGCGGTGGCTCCCGCCGCCAGGCGAAGTCGTGGCGTGCCAGGAGCTGGGAGAACGGATCGGCGGACATGGACTCCGGGGCAGGTCGAGCAGGGCGCACGCTCACTATACCCCCAGTCGCGCCCTGCGCGACGCGCGGGCCCGCTGTTGTCGTAGAGTGATGCCGAATCGACTGGAGCCGGGGGACGAGCGATGCGACTGTCTTGGCGCTCACTCAGCGGTCTTGCCCTGCTGTTGGGCGCGCTGGGGGCTCTCGTGCTCGCCGGGCTGATCTACAGTGTGCACATGCCCGGTAAGACCCACAGCGGCCCCTTATCCCCGCTCAGTGCGCAAGAGACGGTGATCCGCGAGCGCCTCGCGGCCCACGTCGGCGTCCTGGCGGGCGACATCGGCGAGCGACACATCTGGCGCTACCCAGCGCTGCTCGCGGCGGCTGACTACATCGAGCGGACCTTCGCCCAGCTCGGCTACACCCCGACCGGCGAGCGGTTCGAGAGCGGCGGCAGGTCCGTCCGCAACGTCCTCGCCGAGCTGCCCGGACTGCGTATGCCCGAGGCGATCGTCCTCGTGGGCGCCCACTACGACACCGTGCCCGGCAGCCCGGGCGCCAATGACAACGGCTCGGGGGTGGCCGCGCTGCTGGAGCTCGCGCGTCTGCTCGCCGGGCAACCCCTGGCGCGCACCCTGCGCTTCGTCGCCTTCGTCAACGAGGAGTCGCCGTTCTTCGCCACGTCCGAGATGGGAAGTGTGGTCCATGCCCAGGGTGCCCGCGCCCGGGGTGAGCGGATCGAGGCCATGCTCTCGCTGGAGACCATCGGTCACTACACCGATGCACCCGGCAGCCAGCACTACCCCTTTCCCCTAAGCGCCTTCTACCCGGACGCCGCGAGCTTCGTCGGCTTCGTCGGCAACCTGGACTCCCGCCGGCTGGTGCGAGCCGCGCTGCACACCTTTCGCGCGACGACCGCTTTTCCCGCCGAGGGTGCGGCGCTCCCGACGTGGGTAACCGGGGTGGGCTGGTCCGATCACTGGGCCTTCTGGCAGAGCGGCTACCCAGCGATCATGGTGACCGACACCGCCTTCTACCGCTACGCCCATTACCACACTGCGGGCGACACCCCCGAGCAGATTGACTACGACCGCACGGCCCGCGTGGTCGCGGGCCTCGCGCGGGTGATTGCCGGGCTTGCGGCGCCAGCCGAAGGGGGCTGACCCCCCGTCTCGCTGGCGCCGGGCGAGCCGGTTCCTCAAAACCGCGAGTAGCGCCGCATGCGATCGATCATCCGCTCCCGGAAGAGCTCCTGCTGCGTGTCCCAGGGCGCCCAGCTTTCCGCGGCATCTTCTGCCGGCGTGCGACGCGGCACCAAGCGCTCCGGGGCTCGCGGCGACGCGCTCCGTTCGTCGTCGAAGAACCAATCCGCGCCGGCCGTACCGGTCGGCGCGGACCCGAACCCACGCTGGATGCTGATGTCCGTGCTCTGACCGTCGCGGGTGATAACCCTCTGCCCGTCCGGGTAGACGGTGACCTCCGACTGGCTGGGACCGCCCCCTTGCTGCTCGATCACGGCGGTGGAGCCGCCGGACCGATAGGTCTGGGCCATCACTCCGGCGGAGGCGGTCTGGACCAGCAAGAAGACCACGCCGATTGCCAGCCGGCGTGCGCGACGCCACCGATGCTCATGCGTCCTCATATTGATTCCTCCCGGTTCTCGACCCGTGAGACTCGAACACCCAACAGGCCGTTGCCCATCCGACCGCCCCTTACCGCCGCTGTCGGCCCTTGGCCGCGAGCGCCGGCTCGCCCCGTGCGGGCTGCGGCCGATACGCGTTAGCGCCGTGATGGCCGCGCCCGCCGCCTGGGCCACCGCAGCCTTGGATCGTCTTGTTGATGTTCACTTTGCCTTCCTGATAGGTGCTGTTTACCAACGTGTCGTCGCCGCACTGGTAGGTACGGTTGATGTTGACCTTGCCGACCTGAACCGTGGAATTGACCACCTCGGCCCGTACCGCCGGCGCAGCGAGCACGGCCAGCAGGGGAAAGGCGAAGAACAGAAGCCGTGATCTTGAAAAGGGCATACGAATTACCTCATTCGATTACGAGCCGCGGTCCTCGGTTCGCGGGGAGTCAAGCAGGGTTCGAGACGCGCCAGAAGCAATCCGGCGCGCCCCGAGCCCTCATGGCCGTTCCCGCGGCGATTCACCGCCTCTGCGATCGGGGTAACGCAGGTTTTCGTACTGATACTGCCGCACCTTGTTGTTGTTGACCTCGCCCGTTTGAACGGTCTCCGCCCGATTCGACTGACCGGCCTGGACGGTCCGGCTGAAATTGCGGTTGCAGTTCTGCTCGACCGACGCCTCATTGACCCGTTCGTTCTGGATCTTGACGTTGAAGCACGCACCCTGGGTGCGCTCCCGCGCGGGATCACCCTGGACCACGGGCGCCGCAGCCAAGAGCGCGGCAAGTATGGAAACGATGGAGGCTTTCATTGGCCCATCTCCGTACTGGAATTTGGGGGGCGGCCGACACCCTACCCGGGTGTCGGCGCGATGCTTAATCCTGGCCGCGGCCACGCTTGGTGCTGCTTCGGTTGGAGAGGCCGCGCTGGTCGGTCTCGTTGTAGTTGATCCGGCCGAACTGACCGGTCTGGTTCCAGTTCTCGTCGCCGCGCTGGCGGGTCCGGTTGGCGTTGTCGCGACCTTCCTGATAGGTCGCATTGTCGTTGACCGTGCCGCGCTGATAGGTATCGTTGGTGTTGATGCGCCCTTCCTGAATGGTGGTGTTCACATTGGTACCGGCGACGAGCGGACCAGCAAGGCCGACGAGAAACGCGGCCAGGGTGACGGGAAGGATCTTTGCAGAGATGGTCTTCATTGGCTTTTCCTCTTCAATTGATGCCTGTTGTCAAGTCGATCGGTCCACCAGCCTCACGCCAGCGGCGCGAGCGACGGAGCCATTGCCCCGGGGAATGAGGGGGGCCTCTCAGCGACGGGATGCTGTCCTCCCGTCTTGGGGCGCACTCTATTCGCGGTTGACTGAATGAAACCTGAACGGCTCGCGCTCGGTGAAATTATTTTCGGCCATCGCGTCGCAGTGCCTTCAGGGGTGTCGGTGGGCAGGCGAGGGGCTCCGGTCGCCGGAGTCAGCGGACAAAAGGCCGCGGATAGCGCCCCGGTATCGCCCGTCCCCGCCAGGGGTTGAACACCCCCGTCCGACACCAAAGATGCTGGCAACGGGCCCGACCGACCGAGGTCACGCTCGGGCGCCGGACCGACCGGCTGGACCGGCCCGGTCCACGCGCAGACCCAGCGCCCATCGGTGTCCCGCGTCCCTGTCCTTGCCGCGGCTGGGGGGACCGTGGAGGATCCAGGCAGTCGGTGCGGTTCAGGAATACCCCGCGTGGAAGATGCCGTCGAAGGTATTCTTCGACCCCCGCGAACGATTTCAGGGCGCAACGCCCGCTCTAACTAAGCGGCCCCCTTTGCCCTACGAGGTTTCGATATGACCCCAAACGATCACCCGCCCGTCCTGGGACATGCCTTCAACGAGGTCCTGACCGAGCTCCACGCCCACGTCTTCACCGGCGTACCGGGCGAGTCGGACCCGTTTGTTTTGAGCATGCTCGATCGCGAGTACATCGCCTTCACGCTCGCCTGCTACTACCAGTGCGAGCACTGCCAGACCTACCACGCGCGCGCCATCGAGCGGGAGCGGCGCAAGGTGGGCGCGCCGGAGTGGGATTGGCGCAAGGAGCTGGTTCGGGCGACGCTGTTTCTGCGCACCTCCAAGAGCGAGGTGTCGAGCACGGAATGGAAGGAGTGGCAGCAGTCGTGGCGCAGCTTCGCCAAACGGATCGACGTCCGTCACCCCCGGGTGGGGTGCTTCATCGCCTACGCCGTCGGCATCGCCCGCAACGACGAGGCGCTGATGGACCTCGCCTTCGGCTCGATCAGCAAGGGCTTCCCGGACGACGAGACGCTCAAGGGCGTCATCCGCGACATCGACCGGGTGGTGATCTTCATGAAGGCGGCGACGTCCAAGAACCGCACCGACCCCATCATCATCCGCCAGCTCAGCAGCCGCGACATCAGCGCGCCCTGAGGCTCGACACGGGGCACATGGCTCGGGCGAGCGCACGGGTGGCCGAGCCCAGCCGCGCGGCACGTCGCGGGGTCAGGGCACGCCGCGGGGTGAGGCCGCTGGGTCACACAGGACCGCGGGGTTATGAGGACCGCGGGGTCACATGAGGACCGCGGGGTCAGGACCGCGCACAGGGCCTGGGGTCATGCACGACCCGACCGCGCGGTTTCGAGCAGACCGGGCACTCCCCGGACGGTAGGGCGACGTTTGTGCTCTCGGTTGGCCGCCTGGTTTCCCGGCGGTGCGACAGGATCTCGCCCGTGGTCCGAGTTGCGACCCGGCCCCTCTCAGAACCGGACAAGCGGCTTTCCCACATCCGGCTCCTCGGTCGGTCATTCAGCAAGCCTCCGCTCTTCGAAAGGGATTCAAGTCGATGCGGATCTGCACGCGGGGCCAGCCGACCTCCCGGAGGACGTCGTTGTACTGATCCCAGTTGTACGCTCTACGCTGGCTCTTGCGGTTGAGCCATCGGCGCAGAATGCGCGTGGCGTGATAGAGGTAGCGGGACGAACAACTGCGTGCATTGTCCGTGATGGCGTAGTAGTTGAGGTGTCCCTGTACCCGCGCCTTGGCGCGGATGAGCATCTCGCCTTTGGTCTGCTTGTGCCTGGCGCGACGTGCCCAATCGCGGAACGCCCGCAGGCTGGCCCCGAGCTTCTTGCGGCCGGTGCGGCGCTTGACCCTGAAGAGCCCCTTCTTGCTCCAGGGCTCCCGAATGATCATGGTTCGCCAAACAAAACCTTAGACATGATGTTTTGACCTGCCCGTCCTCAACGTCCGTGGGTTATGTTGAGGACGGACATCCAGCGACACAGAGCCACCTTGAGGAGGGCAGGTCATGCAAGAGTTTAACGCAGCGACACATCGCATTGAGACGGCTTCGACGCTGGACACCGTGCTTGGGGTCGGCCAGGAGAAGGCCCATGCAGCCTACGTTGGTCTAGACGTCCACAAGGAGACGATTGCAGTCGCCGTGGCCGAGCCGGGGCGCGGGGAGCCGATTTATCGCGGGGAGATCGCCAATACGCCGAAGAAGGTCGAGAGGCTGATCGCCAAGCTGAGCGAAGCCTACGACGGCGGCCTGCTGCTGTTCTGCTACGAGGCCGGTCCCTGCGGCTACGGGCTGTATCGCCAGCTCATCGCCAGCGGTCACGACTGCGAGGTGGTGGCACCCTCGAAGATTCCGAAGGCGGCCGGCGAGCGCATCAAGACCGATCGCCGTGACGCGCTGAAGCTAGCGCGGCTGCTACGCAGCGGCGATCTCACCGCGGTGTGGGTGCCCGACCGGGAGCAGGAGCGCATGCGTGATCTCAGCCGCGCGCGTGACGATCTCATCGCCCAGGAGCGCAAGGCGCGCCAGCAGCTCAACGCCTTCCTGCTGCGTCACGGTCATCATTGGCCCACGGGCAAGAGCCGCTGGACGCCAGCGCATGAGAGCTGGCTGGCGGGGCTGAAGATGGACGACCCCTGGGAGCAGGTCGTGCTGCAGACCTACATCGATGCCGAGCGTGCCGCCGGGGAACGCGTGGTGCAGCTCACCGATCAGCTCATGCGCGCACTGCCCGAGTGGTCGCTGGCGCCGGTGGTCGACTCCCTGGTGGCGCTGCGCGGGATCGACAAGCTCGCCGCCATCGTGCTACTCGCCGAACTCGGCGACATCAGCCGTTTCGACTCGCCCAGGCAGTTGATGGCCTTCCTCGGGCTGGTGCCGAGCGAACATTCCTCCGGCGGGCGCCGCCGCCAAGGGGCCATCACGCTGACGGGCAACGGCCATGCCCGGCGTATGTTGATCGAATCGGCCTGGAGCTACCGCTTCCCGGCACGCCAGACCAAGCATCTCAAGGCCAAGGCCGCCAACGCCTCCTCGGAGGCCAAACGCATTGCCTGGAAGGCGCAGGTGCGCCTGTGCGGGCGCTATCGCACGCTTACCCGCGCCGGCAAGAACACCAAGCTGGTGTGCGTGGCCATTGCCCGCGAGCTCGCCGGCTTCCTCTGGGACATCGCTCGCCAGGAGACGCCGCGGCTGATCAAAGCGCAAACGGCGGCGACGAGCGCCTAAAAAGATGGCTGTGCAAACCCGCGCATCGCGATGATTCCCCCATTGATTCGGCGATGAACCAGACAACGGACACATTGACTCAGGGCATCCGCGGCCGGTGTGGAGAACCCTTGTCCGCGCTAGACCGGTGGTGCACGGAAGAATCCCGCCATGGGCATTCCGAGCGCCGATCCCTGCCGTTAGAGAAAGGCCAGCTCCGCGACGCAGTGAAGTCAGGTGGTACCCAATCCACGTATATCAGCATGATCCACCGTCGCAGTCTGCCGCCGGGTGCCCTGCGCCAATGTGTTTGCGTCCCGCCGCCGTCGGCCTGTGGATATGTGGACGAGTCCGCTTCCCTGCGGATCGGCCCGAGCGAAAGCCGTGTGGACAACCCATGGACCGCGCCGAAGCCTCGACGCAGCCTGCCAGCACCGTGCAAGCGCGGCCCACAGGTTGACCACACTCTCGGGCCTCTCGCCCACATACCCACAGGCCCAGCAACACGCTGTTTCAAAAGATGAAAGAAGAGGACGAACAACAAACGTCAGTGCTAATCGTTGACAGGTCAAAACATATCAGCGCTCGGATTATTTCACCGCTGAAATCTCAAGCCTTTTCGCGGCCGCTGCGGCGGGACTTCCCGGTTTGAGGGGGCCGGTGGGAGAGTGATGGAAGACGGAGGAAAGCGGGAGGGGTGTTGGCAGTCGCCGGTTCGCTCGGCAAGCCGGCGGGAGCGCTGACGGAGAGGCGGCCACCGCGGCGGGCGCTGGCCCACCGCGGTGGTGACTGAGTGGGTCAGAAGGGCAGCTCGTCGTCGGGGTCGAGCAGATCGAGTTGGGGGTCGGTGTCGGTGTTGAGCAGCGGGTCGATCAGGGGCAACAGCTCGGGTTCGTAGCGCTGCCAGATCGCCTCGGTGAGCTTGTTGAGCAGGGCAAACACCGCCAGCGCCTGCTCGGGTGTCCAGTGCTCGGGCACGGGCAGGTGGAAGCGTTGCGGGAGCTCGATCATGGGGCCACCTCCTCGCGGGCGGCCGCCACGTGCTCGGCGGTCACGGTGCGGGCCTGGGTCAGGGCGGCGCTGGTGAGCGCGTAGTGGGCCAGGCCCGCACCGTGACCCCCGAGCGCGAGCCGCTGGGGGTCACGGCGAAGGTCGGGTGCAGGTACATCCCCCGTTGCGCTTCATAGCTCAAGGGCCCAAGCCCGGCGATCGCCTGGCCGTTGAAGTCGAGCTC
>JALOTB010000197.1 GCA_025458165.1 Chromatiaceae bacterium
GTCTACGTCGGAGTCTTCGCCCTCTTCATGCTGCTCATGATGGGGGAAGGCTTGGACCAGGTCAGCGCGTTCGGCGCCGTGGCGACCTGCATGAACAATGTGGGACCGGGGCTCGGGGAGGTTTCCGCCAACTTCGCGAGCGTGTCCGACGCTGTGAAGTGGCTCGCGGCGGCCGCCATGCTGCTCGGCCGGCTGGAGATCTTCACCCTGCTCGTACTGTTCACCCCCGGGTTCTGGCGTGACTGAGCCGCGCGAGGAGGATCCCGTTGACTGACGATGCGCTCAACGAGGACGAACGGCGCTGCCTGGCCGCGCTGGCGGCAACGCCTTACCCGGCGCGCGGCGACTGCCCGGAGGATGTGCTGGAACGCCTCATCGCCCGAAGGCTGGTCGCAGCCGTGACGCTGGTGCCCCTGCCACTGCCCACGGTCCGAACCGGCTACCGCATCACAGTCGCCGGGGAGGCGGCCCTGCGGGGCGGCTGACGGAGTGAAACAGCGATGATGACCGCCGTTCGACCCGATGCGGCCAACAGCCCTGCCCGGTGCCGCTCCGGGGCGCCACCCTCCAGCCGGCGCATGACAAGGCCCGCCCGCCGTCGGTACGCCAGTACGACGAACAACAGGATGCGCCTCGGAGCCCAGCAAGCCGCGGCGACCGCGTTTGCGGCACCCGCCCGAGAGTTCATGCACGAGACCCACCCCCAATGAAGATCATCATCCTCGGAGCCGGCCAGGTCGGCAGCTCGGTGGCCGAGAGCCTGGTCTCGGAGGCCAACGAGATCACCATCGTCGACAGCGACGCGGCGCGCCTCGCCCGGATCAAGGATCGACTGGACCTGCGCGTGGTGACGGGCAACGCGGCCTTGCCCTCGGTACTCGAGGCGGCGGGCGCGGAGGACGCCGACCTCCTCATCGCCGTGACCCAGAGTGACCAGACCAATCTCTGCGCCTGTCGAACCGCCGCCGCGCTGTTTCACACCCCCACCCGAATCGCCCGCTTGCGCTCGGAGGACTACGCTCGCCACCCCGAGCTGCTGGAGGAGAAGAACTTCGCGGTGGATTTCAGCATCTGCCCCGAGCAGATCGTCACCGACTACATCGCCAAGCTGATCGAGTTTCCCGAGGCACTCCAAGTCGTGGAGTTTGGCGACCGGCTGGTCAGCCTGGTCGCTGTGCGCGTCGTCGAGGGCGACCCCCCGGTTGGCCATCCGGTGTCCGACCTGCGCCGGCACCTTCCGGGGCTGGATGCCCGGATCGCCGCCATCTACCGTAAGGATCAGGCGATCGTCCCCACCGGGGCGACGTTGATCGAGGCCGGCGACGAGGTCTTCTATCTCGCCGCCACCCGGGACATCCGGCGGGTGCTGCGCGAGCTGCGCCAGCGCGACCGTCCCACCCGGCGCATCCTGATCGCCGGCGGGGGCAATATCGGCGAGCGCCTCGCCGCGGCGACCCAGGATCACTACCAGGTCAAGCTCATCGAGTGCCAAGAGGAACGCGCCAAGGACCTCGGCGCCCGGCTGGGCCGCACCCTCGTGCTGGTGGGCGAGGCGGGGGACGAGGCCCTGCTCGGCGCGGAGGGGATCGAGGACCTGGATGTCTTTCTCGCACTCACCAACGACGACGAGAACAACATCGTCGCCGCGCTGCTTGCCAAGCGGCTCGGGGCACGGCGGGTGCTCGCGCTGATCAACCGGCGCGTCTACGTGGACCTGGTCCAGACCGACCGCATCGACATCGCCATCTCGCCGGCGCAGATCTCGATCGGCTCGCTGCTCGCCCATGTCCGTCGGGGGGACGTGGCGGCGGTGCACAGCCTCCGCCGCGGCGCGGCCGAGGCCATGGAGCTGGTGGTGCACGGGGACGCTGGCAGCTCCAAGGTGGTCGGGCGTCAGGTCCGGCAGCTCGACCTGCCGGCGGGCGTCACGGTGGGGGCCATCCTGCGCGGCCCGCCTCCTAAGCCCGGGGGCAGCGATCGCCGCCAGGTCCTGATCGCGCACGATGACACCGTCATCGAGGCGGAGGACCACGTCATCCTGTTCCTGCTTCACAAGGCGCTCGTGCCGAAGGTGGAGCGCTACTTCCAGGTGAGCTTCAGCTTCTTCTGATGCATCCGCTGTGGTCCGTCGCCAACGTGATGGGGCGGCTGCTGATCGTCTTCAGCCTGACCTATCTCCTCCCCATCGCCTCGGCGATCTATTTCGACGACGGGACCCTAAAGACCTTCGTCGTGAGCTTGGTCGCCTCGGCGTTTCCGCACCGAGCTCAAGGCCCGAGACGGCTTCATCCTCGTGGTCGCGGCCTGGACGCTGACCGCGGCGATCGCCTGCGTGCCCCTGATGCTGCATCAGCCGCAGGCACTCGATGAGCCGCTGAGCTTCACGCGCGCCTTCTTCGAGACCATGTCGGGGCTCACCACCACCGGGGCGACGGTGATGGTGGGACTGGATACCCTGGCCCCGTCGATCAACCTATGGCGGCATACCCTCAACTGGCTGGGGGGCATGGGGATCATCGTGCTCGCGGTCGCGATCCTGCCCTTGCTCGGCGTGGGCGGCATGCAGCTCCTGCGCGCGGAGGTGCCGGGGCCGATCAAGGACGCTCGACTGACCGCCCGCATCGGCGACACGGCCGCCATCCTCTGGACCGTGTACTTGAGCATCACCGTCGCCTGTACCCTGTCCCTCAAGCTCGCCGGCATGGGCGGCCCTGTCGCTGGGCGGCTTCTCCACCCGCGATGCGAGCGTTGGGGCCTTCGACTCCGCCGCCATCGAGGCGGTGCTGATCGTCTTCATGGTCATCGCCGCTCTCAACTTTGCGACCCACTACACCGTCTGGCACCGGCGCAGCCTGCGCGCCTACTGGCGCGATGCCGAGGCCAAGGGCGTCCTGCTCGTGCTGGGCTGGAGCATCCTTGGATGCGCGGGCTATCTCTGGTTCGTCGGCACCTTCACTGATCCGGTGACGGCGCTCCGTCAGGTGGCCTTCAACCTGGTTTCGGTCGCTACCGACTGTGGATTCGTCAGCGCGGATTTCGCCCAATGGCCGCTCTTCGTCCCCTTCTGGATGCTGTTTCTCTCCTGTGTGACGGTCAGCTCGGGCTCCACCGGGGGCGGCATCAAGATGATTCGGACCCTGATCCTGGTGCGCCAAAGCGGGCGCGAGCTCCGGCGCATGATCCATCCGACGCTCGCCGCT
>JALOTB010000198.1 GCA_025458165.1 Chromatiaceae bacterium
ACATGGCTACACCGCCAGATCCAGCAATCCCCTTCAGGCCGCACCGCTACTGGGTTGCCGGCACCTCAGTGGTCGGTTTAGAGGGGGAAGATCAGTCTGACACTCGGACGGATCGATGCAATGACCGCAAACTGATGAGCGTCATCAGCGAACACGGAAATCATTCGTGATGATGGAAGGTAGACAACCAACTTTCCTGTAAGGAATCCGGCATTATTCTTGATGCACAATAGATGCGTTGACTTCTCTTCCGTCTCGAGTTTTATGATCGTGCCGCGTTTTGAGAATGACACTCGCGACTCCTTTACAACGCCGAGAACGGCATCATCCGGATATTTCTTAGCGTAGAGTCCCTGTTCAAGTACTAAATTATTGCGGTGCACGCCAATAGGTCGTTCCGGCGCCTGATCCATGCAGGGATGCTTGTGCCATGGGGGACCGAGAGGGGGATCTATCCAGACACTACCCCCGTTGTGCCTAATGAAATAGACGTCGCAGCCGCACTTCGGACAGGTCGTACAAAAGCAACAACTTTCCTCGCTTCGTGAATAACCGGAGAAATCTTTTGCTGCGCCACCTCCTTCGGTACAACCGCCCCAAAGATGAAGAGGAATACAGCGCCCGTCGATGTAGCGAAACTCGATGGGGTTTCCGCACCTGCTGCACGTTGCCATGTGAGTCTCTCTGCAATTGACTCGTTGGGATCAATTCACGGCAAACACCTTCATCACCTCGTCGCCGAGGTGGTTGATGACCTTGACGGCAATGCGGCCTGTAGATGGCTTGTCGAAGGGTCGAGAGGTGTCGCTGTAGAGGCTGGCCCAGGCCTCCTCGTCGATCTCGGCCTTGAGGGTGGTCTTGAGGGCCTTGTAGGGGTCGGAGGCGCCGAGGAAGTAGGCGTGGCGGACGAAGAAGCTCTCCTCGTTGTAGTCGGTGTCGATGAACCAGCAAGCGATGCCCTCGGGGCCATCGGAGCGGACCTCGCCGGTCTGGGGGTGGAAGACGTCGACGCCCTTGATGCGGACCTGGATCTGGTCCGGCCCCGCGGGCTCGATGTCGATGTCCGGCTCGCCGAAGACGACGAAGAGGTTGCCCGCGCCGGTGTTCTTCAGCTCGCCGGCCATGTGCAGCTCGGGGTTCATGCGGGCCTTGAGGACGGGGATGCGCCCGAGGCGCTCGAACTCGGCGGAGTGGGCGTCGTAGTTGAAGGCGCAGGCGATGAGGACGTGGAAACCGGCGTCCGCGGCCTCGCGGGCGGCGGCGACCAGGTCGGTGCGGGAGACGGTGCCGAACTCGGAGCCGACGAAGATGCCGGCGCGGCGCTCGATGCCGGCGTCGCCGTCCGCGCCTTCGAGGTAGCGCCCCTCGGCGCAGATGTACTGCCCGGGCCAGCCGACGATCGAGGAGAAGCTGATGCGGTCCGCCTTGTGGGCCTGCTGGACGCCGGACTGATCTTCCCCCTCTAAACCGACCACTGAGGTGCCGGCAACCCAGTAGCGGTGCGGCCTGAAGGGGATTGCTGGATCTGGCGGTGTAGCCATGCCGCGGCTCCCACAGATCCGGACGTGCCCAATTCGGGCATCCGGCTCCTCGGTCTAGACATGCGCTACGCGACGTACACGCTGTGGACCACGCGCGGGGGCGGGAGCGGGTAGCGTTGCAGCAGACGGGTGAATGCCGACCAGTTCAGGCGCGTCGCTCGAGAGCGGCGGTTGAGCCATTTATGCCAGCGGCGCTTTGCCTCATGGCGAAATCGCGACAGCGCACGCGCGTTGCCGGTGATCCCGTAGTAGGCATCATGGCCTCGGAGCTTGCGGCCCAGCGCCTGCTGTTGCTCCGCCACCGGGAGGTGGCGGTGGCGTCGGCACCAGTCCCCGATTTGCCGCAGGGCGCGGCTGAAGCGGGCCTTGGCCGTCTTGCGTTGTACCACCCAGCGCCCCGTCCGGGAGCGCCCCCAGTAGTGGGTAAAGCCGAGCAGGTCGAAGCGGCGCTCACGCTGTGAGCCGCTCCCCCCGCCGGTCCGTGCCGGACTGCGAAAGTCCACCAGTCGTGTCTTCTCGGGGTGAAGCGTCAACCCGAAGCGCTCAAAACGCTTGGGAAGCACCTCCAGAACCCGCCGTGCGTCCTCTTCCCGCGCGAAGGCCAGTAGCGCGTCATCGGCAAAGCGGACCATGAAGGCACGCCCGCGCAGACGCGGTTTGACCTCTTGCTCGAACCACTGGTCGAGCACTTCGTGCAGGTAGATATTCGACATCAGCGGACTGATCACACCCCCCTGCGGGCTGCCCCGCTCGGGATAGGTGACCACCCCCTCCTCCATGACCCCGGCTTGCATCCACTTGCCCATGGCGCGACGGATCACCCCGTCACGTACCCGTTGGTCGAGAAAAGCGGCAAGATGCTTCCTGTCCATGCTGTCGAAGAAGGACTGGATGTCCAGATCGATCACCCAGCCACCACCGATGCTCATCAGTCCACGCCATAGCGCTTCCAGCGCCTGATGGGCACTGCGCCTCGGGCGGAAGCCGTAGGAGCAGTCCAGGAAGTCCTGCTCGTAGATCGGCTCCAGCGCCATCAACACCGCCCGCTGGAGGATCTTGTCCTCCAACGTGGGGATGCCAATGGGGCGGGTCTTCTTCGTCCCGTCCTTGGGAATGTGCGCGCGTCTGACCGGCGGCGCCCGATAACAGCCACGCTTGAACCGTTCGAGCAGGTCGCTCAGGTTCTCGTGCAGCCGCTCCTCATACGCCGCAGCGGTGACGCCGTCCACCCCCACCGCACCGTCCTTGCGGGTGCGCCGGTACGCCTCTTCCATCCACAACAAGTCCATGTGGTGCGCCAGCGTGTTCAGCACCATCTGCGGTGCCCCTCTCGCCAAATCCGCGATCTTCTGTTGTTTCGTTGAGATGTCCTCGCGATCCGATGTTCGCGTCATCTGTCCCTCCAGAAGCGATTTAGACCGGTCGACCGCTTCCCTCCCACGGGTCCCCTGGGGCGAGTTCCCCGCGCTCATTGGTACTATCAGCCGACTCCGACGGCTCAACCGCCATCCCGCCGCGCTTCGTTGCCTTCGCTTGGCGGTACCTTGTCCGTGGTCCCGTTCGCTCCCGCCGGCCGGACCCCACTCCGACGGACCTGGGCAACTTCTACCGCGGCGCCCGCACCGCGTTCCGGACAAGGAACAGCTGAGCCCTCCCAGGTTCCTGGACGACCCTTACCTACATGCCCTGCTCTCAGACCCCGGCGGAGCGTCCGTATCAGGCCCGTTCGATACGACCGCTGTTGCCTTCCGCCCACATAACGACGTCGGCTCCGCAAGAAAGCCTTTCGAGGCTCAATCACACGGCCTGCAGGCCCCCTGTGTACGCTTCGCAGCCGAGGTCGCCCTCGCACCACGCAACACTCGGTTCCGGTGGATGGCCAGTCCTTACCGGTTCGGGACTTGCACCCGGCGGGTCGCGATAAGAGGTTTCCGATTGCCTGCATCCGTTTGGCTTTCTTCCCCCTCTTCCAGGCTTTGCCTGGCGCAATATGTGTAGCCATGTACATCGACACGGTTCCCAATCGCAATTCGCCCCCCGCCATTCTGCTGCGCGAGTCCTATCGCGAGCAGGGCAAGGTGAAGAAA
>JALOTB010000123.1 GCA_025458165.1 Chromatiaceae bacterium
TGGCTACACCGCCAGATCCAGCAATCCCCTTCAGGCCGCACCGCTACTGGGTTGCCGGCACCTCAGTGGTCGGTTTAGAGGGGGAAGATCAGTCCGATGAAGGGACGCTGCTCGTTGGCCGTCCGTGGAGTCGTCAGCACGAAACCCGAAACGGGCGATCGTGGGTCGGCATTGGATCCATGCTCCACGCCGCACGACGGGCAGGTGCTCGACGCGCGGGCTCAGCAGGCGGGGGGTTGAGCTCTCCCTAACGGGAAGCGATGGACGTTAGCGATGAGGCGGTTGACCCCAGGGCAGCCACTCATGGACCTCCTCCGTTGGGCTGATCCGAGCGAAGTGCTGGGTGTGACTTGCCAGCCCCGTGAGTGAGGGAAAGGCGTCGGTGCGCGTGAGCGCGCCGGGCTTGGCCAGCCCGGGCAGTCCCCCTCCCGATCAACGGCTGTCGAAGAAGGGGCCCGTGTCGGAGGGTGGAGGCGACCGCGCCGCGGGCGGATCCGAGGGAGGCGACGAGGCGCCGCCCGAGGGACTCAAGGGGGGACTCGAAGGAGTCGCACTTGGGGTCAACTCAGCATTCGGGGTCACCTCGGCGCTCGACGCGCGCCGGCGAATCTCCGGGTCCTCCCAGGGGCCAGAGACCTCGTACTGGTGCCGGCCGATGCGGTCGACCACGCCCCCGGTGACCTTGTCCGCGAGATAGACCGCGGCACCCACAAGCGGCCCAGCCGCCACGGCGCTCGCTACTGCGAGACTCGACCCGAGCCGCGGGGTGACTGTCACCACCTGGTCGAAACGATGGGCGAGGAGATCGGTCTCGCCCTCGACGCTGATGCTGGCGGATGGACCCTCGATCGCCAGACGCTCGATGCGGGCCTTGCCGCCCTCAGCGGAAAGGGCGCCCGAGATCTGCTCGAAGGCGAAACCGCGATCAAAGAGGTCGCGGAAGTCGAGGGTGAGACGCCGCTGGAGCGCCGCCAGGTTGAGGATGCCGAGCATACGGCCGACCCCAGGCTCGACGTCGAGCAGGCTACCCGCCCCGACCTCGGCGGTCGCACGCCCGCGCAGCGCCGCCAGGGAAAAGTCGGCGGGTCCGCCTGGCCAGCTCAGCTCGAAGGTCGCGTTGGCGGGCGCCTCATCGAGCTGGCTCTTGAACTCGATGAGGCGGAGGAACGCGCCCATGTCGGTGGCTTCGGTGGTCAGCTTGAGCTCACTGCGCTGCCTGCTCCCCTCGGCCGTCCAGGCCCCGCGTCCCCGCACCACCAGCAGCGGCCCGTCGAGGGCGAGGCCAGTCAAAACCACGCCCTCCGGGCTCGACTCCAAGGCGAGGGTCAAAGCCCCGATCAGCTCCTCCCCCCAGAGCAGACGCTCGACGCCCAGGTCGAGCGTCGGGGCACGCCTCGGATCGGTGGCGCTGCCGCGGCGCTCCCGGGCCGCGCCGGCCCCGCCCGGCTCGCCGAGGACACCCTTGAGGTCGAGGCGCGCGAGCCGGATCTCGATCGGGTCGCTGCGGGGGCGATCGGGCAGCCGCACCGTGCCGGCGAGCTCGCGGGCATCGATCTGGGCACGCCAGCCGCCGCTTTCACGCGCCAGGCGCAGGCTCAGGTCTTGGAGGGCGAGATCCGACACCATGAGCCGGCCGATGCGCGCGTCGACGGAGCGCAGCGGCAGGGCATCGCTGGGCTTGGCGGCGGGCGGGCGCCCGTCCCACCAGTTGAGCCAGGCGCTGAGATCGAGGCTGTCGAGGCGGCCGGTGACCCGCAGGCCCTCCCCCGGCGTCCCCGTCGCCGCCTTGCCGCCGAAGTTGAGGCCCGCCCCGGTGAGTCGCGGCGCACCCTCGGCCTGGGTTGCGAAGCCGAGCGCGAAGCCCAGGTCACCGTAGGACCCGGTCACGCCGAGCGCCCCGGCGCCGTCGAGCCGCCCCGTGAGACGCAGTGGGCGGGCCGCACCGGCGGTCTTGCCGAGCGGTGCGGGGAGCTCGACCGCCACCCCCCGCAGGTCGGAGCCGAGCACGAGGTCGAGGGGCGGGCGCTCACCGGCGTGCGCCACGGCCCGCACGCCGATCTCCAGCGACCAGTCGAT
The DNA here is from genome assembly GCA_025458165.1 of Chromatiaceae bacterium. Taxonomy (GTDB): domain Bacteria; phylum Pseudomonadota; class Gammaproteobacteria; order Chromatiales; family Chromatiaceae; genus JALOTB01. The sequence continues at coordinate 2,077 of JALOTB010000123.1, forward strand.
CATGCCGCGCACCGGCCCCCAGAGCGACGAGGGGAGGTGCTCGGCGAGGACCGCGGTGGCGTGGCGGCCCTCGACCCGAACCCGGGTCTGGCGGGCCGGCTGCCGCTCACCCGACTCGCTCGCGATGCGGATCACGACCGGGGCGTCCCACAGGCGGGCGGTGACTGACTCGGCGCTCAAGCCGTGCTCGCTGAAGCGCAGCTCGCCGCCGAGGTCGTTGAGCTCGATGCCCCAGTTGGGCAGCGCGAGTGCGGCCGGCTCGGGCCAGCTCAAGACCCCGTGCAACTCCACCCCAGTGTCGGCGGGGGCCTTGCGCAGCGGGATGACGAGGCCGAGGTCGAGGCGCGAGCGGCCGCTGGCCGCGAACGGGGTGGTCAGCGGACCCAAACGCCCTGCGAGCGGCGTCTCGCGCAACACCCGTAGGCCATCGGCGAAGGGGCCCTTGGCGCGGCCTGCGATCGCGACGGCGCGGGTCTGTTGGTCCATCAGGTCAGGGATCTCGGCGCGCACGCCTTGCAGCTCGCTCTCGAGAAAGCGCGCGCTCGCGGCCTCGACCACGAGGCGCGGGCCCTCGAAGCGCACCTCGGCCTCGATGTCCTCGATCCTAGGCCAGCCGGGCCGGAAGTCGAGCGTCCCGTCGACCACCGAGAAGTCGACCAGGAAGCGGCCCTCGGCGTCACGGAAGGGGAAGTCCGCGGGTACGCCGCGGAGGATGAGGGTCCCTCGGGGGACGGCACCGGCGGGGAAGGCGCCGTCGAGCCAGCGGACGAGCTCGGGCTTGAGTAGACCGACCGGAAGGTAGCGGCTGACCGCATTGGCCCGCACATCGGCAAAGTCGGTCTGAAGGTCGAGGAAGGGCTCGCCTCTGGCAGCACCCGGGAGGCTCAGATCGATGCGGGACCGGGTGCGGAGATCCGCGCTCGCCACCGCAAGGTCCTCGGCGCGGAGTCGCAGTCCCCCGTCGGCGGACCGCTCCCAGTCGATGCGCCCCGAGGCATGCTCGACGTCGATGGCCGTGCGCAACAGCGCCGGGAACGTGACGCTCAGGCCCGCGGCATCCAGGTCGAAGGTGCCGCCGCCCTCACCGGCGCGGAAGGTCCCCGACAGCCCGCGCACCCCGGGCATAGGTCCCACCGGATCGAGGGCCAGCCCGGCGAGCCGGCCCTGCACCGACCAGGAGGGGTCCTCGCCAGACCGATACTGCCCGTCGATCCCCTCGGCCGTCCCCTCCAGCCGGCCGGCGCGCAATGCGGCCGGCAAGGGCGGGCGCCCCGGGAGGAGGGCGAGGAGGTCGCGGGCGAGCCCGAGGTCGAGGTGGCTCAGGCCGCCGGAGAACGCCCGGTCGGCGTGCGCCCCCTCGGACAGGCGCAGGCTGGCGGTGGTCGCGGGGCTGGTGGCCCCGCGCCGGGTGGCCTGCAGCCCGGCGACGTCGACCCGCCAACCATCATCGAGCCGGGTCCATTGCACCAGGCCGCTCAGTCGCTGCAGGTGCATCGGGGCAGCGGTCCCGTCGGGGTCCTCGCGCCAGGCGACAAGCCCGCGCAGCTCGACCCGGGCGAGGGCGTCCGCGAGGGCGCCGTCCCTGAGCTCGCCCCAGGCCTCGACGGCGGCCATGGCGCTGCCCAGATGCAGTCCGGGCGGCAGGCGGCCACCCAGCACGGGACCCAGGTCCCTGCCCTGCCACTGAAGGTAGACCGGCCCGCGCCAGCGTGCCGGCTCGCCAGCGGGGCCATCGAGGTCCGCGGCGAGCCGTACCTGGGTCTCCCGGTCGCCGAAGAGCCGCCCCCGGATGCCGATGCGGTGACTCAATCCCGTGTTGTCAAAGCGCATGGCCACGTCCGCGAGGTGCACCGCCGGGACGCCCGCGCCCTCGTCGATCAGGTAGACGTCGCTCTCGGTGAGCAGAAAGCGCCCGTTGCCGAGGAAGAAGGTGAGCGCCCCTGCGTCACCGCCGGCAAGGCCCTCCAGCCCGGCCACGCTGAAGTGGCCGTCGGCGTGACGCCGGACCACCAGATTCGCCCCCACCAAGGTGAGCGACGCGACCTTTGGCGCCCAGGCGCGCAGACTCGCCGCCGCATCGAGGTCGAGTCGCAGCTCCCTGAGGCTCAATTGGGTGCGTCCGCTCGCCGGATCGATCAGGCGCGCGTCCCTGAGGCTGAGTCGCGGCGCCCAGCCCACCAGGCGCATCCCGAGGCCGCCCACCTCCGCATCCATCCCGAGGGTCTGGGCGAGCAGCGCCTCCACCGGCGCCCGCAGGTGATCCGCGAAAGGCACCGCCAGCCGCACCACCCCGAGCAGGGCCGCGCTGCCGACCAACGCGACCAGCGCCAGGCTCAGCGCGCGCGCCGCGGCGGATTTAACGAAGCGAACCATTGAGGGGGAAGGGGGTAGGGGGTAGGGCGTAGCGAGTGGCGGGTAGGCTGTAGCGGGTAGGGTTTCGCGGATGGCGGAGCCCGGTGGTTCGACCGCCTCGGCCACACCCTATCCGCTCCGCCCTATCCCCTATTCGCTCGGCGCTAGATCAGCACGACATCGTACTGCTCTTGAGTATAAAGGGCCTCAGCCTGCAGCCGGATCGGCTTGCCGATGAACTCCTCCAGCTCGGCGAGGTGGCCGGACTCCTCGTCGAGTAGCCGGTCGATGACCTCCTGGGAGGCCAGCACGAGGAGGGTTTCGACCTCGAACTGGCGGGCCTCGCGCAGGATCTCGCGAAAGATCTCGTAGCAGGTGGTCTTGGCGGTCTTCAGGTTCCCTCGCCCGCCGCAGCAGGGGCAGGGCTCGCAGAGGACGTGCTCCAGGGACTCGCGGGTGCGCTTGCGGGTCATCTCCACCAGGCCAAGCGAGGAGACCTCGGAGATGTGGGTCTTGGCGTGGTCGCGCGCGAGGCACTTCTCCAAGGCGCGCAGGACCTGTCGCTTGTGCTCGTCCTCGGTCATGTCGATGAAGTCGATGATGATGATCCCGCCCAGGTTGCGCAGGCGGAGCTGGCGGGCGATCGCCTGGGCCGCCTCCAGGTTGGTCTTGAAGATGGTCTCCTCGAGGTTGCGGTGGCCGACGAAGGCCCCGGTGTTGACGTCGATCGTGGTCATCGCCTCGGTCTGGTCGATCACCAGGTGGCCGCCGGACTTGAGGCTCACCTTGCGCTGCAGGGCCTTCTGGATCTCGTCCTCGACCCCGTAGAGGTCGAACAGCGGACGCTCGCCGACGTAATACTCGATGCGTCCGACGATGTCCGGCAGGTACTTCTCCGCGAACGGCAGGGCCCGCTCCACCGTCGCACGGGAGTCGACCCGCACCCGCTCCACCTCGGGGCCGACCAGGTCGCGCAGCGCCCGCAGCGCCAGCGGCAGGTCCTCATGGATCAGCCCGATCTCGGCGGTGCTCTGACAGCGCTCGCGGATGCCGCGCCAGAGCTTGAGCAGGAAGGCCATGTCCTTGTTGAGCGCTTCCTCGGAGATGCCGTCGGCAGCGGTGCGGGCGATGAAACCGCCCTCCCCCCCGTGGGCATCGACGAAGGCCTGCAGGATCTCGCGCAGGCGCCGCCGCTCGCCGTCGTCCTCGATCTTCTGCGACACGCCGGTGTTGGAGAGGGTCGGCATGAAAACCAGATAGCGCGAGGGGATGGAGATGTTGGTGGTGAGCCGGGCCCCCTTGGTCCCCAGCGGGTCCTTGACCACCTGGACGACGATGGGGTCACCCTCACGCACCAGGTCATAGATGTGCTCGCCGCGCGGCTCGCCATCCGCCCCGACGATGTCGGAGGTGTGCAGAAAGGCCGCACGCTCCAGCCCGATGTCGACGAACGCCGCCTGCATACCCGGCAGCACTCGGCAAATCCTGCCCTTGAAGACATTGCCGACCAGGGCGCTGCGGTCGGTGCGCTCGATCACGATCTCCTGCACCACCCCGTTCTCGACCACCGCGACGCGCGTCTCGGGGGGTGTGACGTTGACCAGGATTTCTTCGCTCACCTTGTCGTTTCCTGTGGTAGGGGGTGGCCCGCGAGGAGCCGCACGCCGGCGGCCCCGAGCAGCGCGGCCGTCTCGAAGAGCGGCAGTCCCATCACGCCGGAGTAGCTGCCGCTCAAATGCTCGACGAAGAGCGCGCCCAATCCCTGGATGGCGTAGCCGCCGGCCTTGTCGGCGGGCTCGCCAGTCTCCCAGTAGGCGCGGGCCTCGGCCGCGCTGATCGCGCGAAAGCGGACTTGGCTCTCGGAGAGGGCCAGGGCCTCCTCGGACCCAACCAGCGCCACCGCGCTCAGGACCCGGTGGCTGCGACCGGAGAGGAGCCGGAGCATCGCCAGCGCGTCCTCGCGGTCGCGCGGCTTGCCGAGCACCCGCTCGCCGACCACCACGGCGGTGTCCGCCCCCAGCACGGGGAGCTTGGGGGCGCGGCCGGCGACCAGGTCCAGTCCCGCGCGGGCCTTCTCCAGCGCGACCCGGCGCACGTAGTCGTCCGCCGCCTCACCGGACAGCGGCGTCTCATCGAGCGAGACCGCGATCACCCGGGGCACCACCCCGATCTGGGCGAGCAGCTCGCGCCGCCGCGGGGAGTTGGACGCGAGATAGACCTGCGGGTTCGACATCGGCGCCACCTCAGGCGCGGTGGTAGGGGTGGCCCTTGAGCAGGCTCCAGGCCCGGTAGATCTGCTCGGCCAGGATCACCCGCACCAGGGCGTGGGGGAAGGTCAGCGGCGAGAGCGACCAGCGCCGCTCCGCGCGGGCGAGGCATTCCGCGGCCAGGCCATCGGGACCGCCGACGAGGAAGGCGACATCCCGCCCCTGGGCGAGCCAACGGGCGAGCTCGGCGGCGAGCTGCTCAGTGCTCCAGGCCGTGCCGGCCGCATCCAGTGCCACGACCTGCGTGCCCTTGGGAATCGCCGCGAGCAGCCGTTCGCACTCCTCGCGTCGGGCCGCATCTGCGCCCGTCCCCTTGCCGCGATGGCCCGGCTCGATCTCCACCAGGCGCAGGGCGCATTCCGGCGGCAAACGCCGGGCATAGTCGCGCCAGCCCGCCTCGACCCAGTCCGGCATGCGGCGGCCGACTGCGAGCAAATGGATGCGCACCGTCAGTCGAGCGATGGCCCGAGGACGAAGTCCACCAGCTCGAAGCCGTGACCCTCCAGGGTGTCCAGGATCCCCTCCACCCAGTCGGCGCGCTCGCCATCCTCGACCTCGGCGATCAGCCCCGTGACGCAGCGGTAGGCCTCCTGGGCCGACATGTCTTGCGGGATCCGCAGCAGCCGGACGCGGGTGACGTCGGCACTGGGCAGAACCATGAGCTGCTCGGTCATGACCTCCTCCTCGTTTTGCTTGCCGAAGTTCTCTTGATCGGATCATAAACGCCCCCGCGAGCGCGGGCCTAGACCGGCCGCCAGGGCTCCCGAATGATCTTACTTGTTAAGACATACAGTTATGTAGCATACCTCAAACGGCCATTGAGGAGGTTGAGGTATGCGCTCGGATCTGGT
>JALOTB010000052.1 GCA_025458165.1 Chromatiaceae bacterium
GCCGCCCGAGCGGTGGCTTGGGTCCCCCGGCGGTTTACACCACAATAACGGGCACCCCCCAAGCGACGGAGCGGTCCCATGACTGACACCTCCCCCACGAGCCCTGGTGCGGCGAGCACGCGGCGCGAGCACCTCGTCGCCGCGCCCGAGCGCAGCCGCGTGATCCTCGAGGCCTTTCCCGATGACCCGGGGCGGCTGGCGCGCCTGCGCGGCCAGCACGTCCTCTCGATCGGTGACTACGACGCGCCGCTGCTGCGCCAGTTGATGCGGCTCGCCGCGCGCTACGAGGGCAAAGAGCTGGCCGGCGAGCAGCCGATGCGCGGTCGCATTTTGAGCAGCCTGTTCATGGACGAGCCCGCCTGCTCCGGGCGCCTGTCGTTCAAGTCCGCGTGGCTGCGCCTGGGTGGCGCCGTGCTCGATGCCGAGAACTACGCCCGCCAGATCTTGAGCCAGCGCTACACCCCCGAGGAGGTCGCCGAGCTCTGCAACAACTACTCCGACATTGCCGTGCTGCGCACCGAGGACGCCGACTCCTTCCACGACATGCTGCCGCGTTTTCGGGTGCCGGTGATCAACGCCGGCGACGGTGCGGGCGAGCACCCCAGCCACGCCATGGGCGACCTCTACACCCTATGCAAATGGCGCCCGGAGCTCTTCGGCGAGCGCCCGCCCGAGCAGGGGCGGCTCACCATTGCCCTGCTCGGCGACCCCTCGCGCACGCGCACCCTGCGCAGCTTCCTGCGCCTGCTCGGGCGGTTCCCGCAGGCCGTCGAGCGGGTCATCCTCTACTCGCGGGTGGCGCAGGGTTTCGCGCCGGGACAACGCGAGGAGCTCGAGCAGGCCGGCATCCGGGTCGACACCCTCGCCGAGCGCTACCCGCTCGCCACCGACATGGAGATCGCCCGCGAGCTGGTGCCGACCCTCGACCTGATCTACGTCCACTTCGTGCAGTCCGCCCAGGTGCGCCGCCTGCAGATCGTCGAGTCGCTCTCGCTGCTCAAGCCCGAGGCGATGGTCTTGAGCCCGCAGATCCCCACCGCCGAGGCTGCGCACCTGCTCAACGACTCGGCGGCCAACGGCTACTTCGCCCAGGCGCGCGGGGCGGTCCACGTGCGCATGGCGCTGTTCTCCGCCATCCTCGGGTGAGTCGCCTCTGGCGGGGTCGCCTCGCGTGCGACCCCGCCCGCCCTGTCGGGGGAGCGCGATCGCCCCGCGCTCGGGTGAGGGGTCGGCACGGCGCCCCGGGCCGTGGCTGGCGGGATGCGGCGCCCGATGCTCAGCGTCGATCGCGAACCCTCGATACCGGCGCCGTGCCTCCCTGAGACCGCGGGTCGGGGCGGTTGACATGCGTCCTCGGTGCACAGCCCCGCCGTCAAGGTCCTCAGGGCAGGACCTCGCGCCCGGCGCCGGGTGCGCGGGTGCGCGGGCCCACCTCGGCGAGCAGGGCCAGGATCTCCCATACCCGCACCGGCTTCGTGAGCACCGCGCGAACGGCGGTGCGCTCACGGCAGGGGGCAGGAATCCCATGGCGGCCGCTGTAGATAACCACCATCGTGTCGCCCCCGCTGCGCGCGAGCTGCTCGGCGAGCGCGACGCCGTCGCCATCGGGCAAATCGGCGTCGACCAGCATCAGATCGAACGCCGTGGACTGGGCCGCTCGCAGCGCCTCGGAGCAGGAGCCGGCGTGCACGGCCTCGATGCCGCGCTCCTCCAGCTCCCAGGTGAGCATGCGGCCCAGGGCCGGGTCGTCCTCGATGAGCAGCATGCGCGCTCGACGCTCGGCTCCCGTAACGGCCCCACCCCGGCGCGGCCCGGGGCTCAATCGGCCTCTCCGAGGGCTTCGCGTAGCTGCTGGCGTGCCCGAAACAGGCGTGTGCCCACCCCGGCGGGGCTCAGGCCCAGGCGCTCCGCGATCTCCTCCTGGGAGAGTCCGTGCAGGACCTGCAGGATCAGCGGCTCACGGTACTTGGCGGGCAGGGCCAGGATCGCGCGGCGCAGCACGAAGGCCTCGGTGGAGGTGTCGTAGGTGGCGGGGGCGGGGGTGAAGTCCTCGCCCGGTAGCTCCTGGTCTTCCAGCTGCGGGCGCTCGAAGCGACGGGCGTTCTCGCGACGCACGATGGTGTAGAGCCAGCCGCGCACGGCGGCCGGGTTCTGCAGCCGGTGCAGGGAGCCCCAGGCCCGCATCAGGCTCTCCTGGACCAGGTCCTCGGCGGTCTGGATGTGCCCCGAGAGGCGGTAGGCGTAGCGATAGAGCTCGCGCCCGTAGCGGGCAACCAGGTCGTCGAAGGCGAGGGGCTCGCAGCGCGTCGCGACGGTAGCGGAGGCATTGGCGGCGGTGGTGGTCATGGCGATCTCCGGTGGGTGGAAAGCTCGCCTACCCCATCTCAACCGCCGTGCCAACTCCTAACTTGTTGTCAATGAAGAACAAACGGCGTAGGCCGATCGCTGCTCGCCACGTTTCGTTGTAACGAAAGCGATCACCGCCGGCGGGTATGTAACGGATCGTTACAACGAGCGGCGGGCGCTCCCCAAGCGGAGGGTCGCCTAGCGCGTGAAAGAAGCCGCGGCAGCCGCGGGTCCTCAGGGGCAACGGCCGAGCGTGCGGGTCGGCCCGGCCGCGCGCTCGGCCTCAGGTTTGTCTACCCGACCTTGGACGTGCCCCCGATGACTGCACTCGCGCTCCGTGCCCAACGCCTGCTCGATGCCACCCGCGCGGCGGACTTCCTCGCCCCCTTCGCCCTGCGCCTGTACCTGGCACCGGTGCTCTGGATGGCGGGGACCAACAAGCTCGCGGCCTTCGACGGCACGGTCGAGTGGTTCGGCAACCCCGACTGGGGCCTGGGTCTGCCCCTGCCCTGGCTGATGGCCTTCCTCGCCACCGCCACCGAGATCGGCGGCGCCGTCCTCCTGGTGCTGGGGCTCGGGGTGCGTTGGGTGTCGATCCCCCTGATGATCACCATGGTCGTCGCCGCGCTCACCGTGCATTGGCAGAACGGCTGGCTTGCCATCGCGGGGGGTAACGGCTCCCTGTTTGCCACCGAGCGCACCCTTGGCGCGATCGAGCGGCTCGACCGCGCCAAAGAGATCCTACGCGAGCACGGCAACTACGCCTGGCTCACCGAGAATGGCGGCCTGGTGATCTTGAACAACGGCATCGAGTTCGCTGCGACCTACTTCGTGATGCTGCTCACGCTCTTCTTCATCGGCGCCGGGCGCTATTTGAGCCTCGATCACTGGATCCGTAGCCGGTTGGCGGCGCGCGGCTGAGCGCGGAGGGGACACCGGCGGGTGAGGGTAGGGCACCTGGTGCCTTTCGCGATGCCCGCCGCAGGCCGGTCAACCCGTCCCCGGGCTACGACGACCGGGGCGGGGTGGGGAGGTGCCTTAGGCCCCGGGCGGCCGCGCCGTTGCGATCAGCCGCAGGATGTCCGCTAGGGCGACCGGTTTTACGAGGTGGTCGTCGAAACCCGCTGCCTCGCACTTGCGACGGTCGTCCGCCCCACCCCATCCGCTCATGGCGACGATGGTCAGGTCCTCTCCCCAGGCCTCCAAGCGCAGGTGCTGGCAGGTCGCATAGCCGTCGAGCCGCGGCATGCCGAGGTCGAGCAGGACGAGGTCCGGGCGGAAGCGCCCGGCGGTCTCCAATGCCTCCAGGCCATCGCCCGCCGTCGCGACCTCGTGACCGAGCGACCGGAGCAGGGCGGCAAGGGAGTGGCACACGTCTGGGTGGTCGTCCACCACCAGGATGCGGGCGGCTGTCTCTGCGCCCGGGGCTCGAACCTTGGACGGCTGGGGTGCCGGTGCGGACGACGCCGCGGCCAGCGGTAGGCGCACGGTAAACCGGCTCCCCTTGCCGCGGCCCTCGCTGGAGGCCTCGATCTGGCCACCGTGTCTCTCTAGCAGGCCGCGCGTGAGCGCGAGCCCGATCCCAAGACCCCTGCGCATGCGCTCGCCGGGGATCGGGATTTGGACGAAGAGGTCGAACAGGTTGGGCAGGTCTGTCGCGGGGATGCCGATTCCGCTGTCGGCGACGCTGACCACCACGGCGTCGCCCTCGCGATGAGCGATGAGCCGGATGTCGCCGCCTGGGTCGGTGAACTTGGCGGCATTGTCGAGCAGATTGGAGAAGACCTGGGCGAGGCGCAGGGTGTCGGCGTCGAGCAGGATCGGTTCGCGCGGCAGCGATACCGTCAGCCGATGTCCGGCGCCCTCGATGAGCGGGCGCGCGAACTCGAGGGCGTACTCGATCACGGTGGTCAGCGGGACGAGCTCCCTGCGCAGGTGCAGCTTGCCGCGGGAGATACGGCTGACGTCGAGTAGATCGTCGATCAGCCGGGCCAAGTGCTCCACCTGGCGCTCGATTAAGTCGCAGATCTCCTGCAGGCGCTCATGCGGCGGGCCCTGCAGCCGCATGATCTCTACGGCATTGCGGATCGGGACCAGGGGGTTGCGCAGCTCGTGGGCGAGGGTGGCGAGAAACTCGTCCTTGCGGCGGTCGGCCGCCTGCAGGGCCTCCTCGGCCCGCTTGCGCTCGGTGATGTCGATGTCGACGCCGAACACCCGCTCGGGGTTACCGGCGTCGTCGTAGGCGGCGGACCCCTTGCAGTTGATCCACCGCGTCTCGCCGCTCGGCAGCCGGATTCGGAAGTCGAAGTCGAAGTCGAAGGGCCGATGGGCAGCGACCGCGGTGTCGCGCTGGCGCTCGACCTCGGCGAGGTCGTTGGGGTGGACGCGTTTGGCGAAGCTCGTATAACCGCCGGCGCAGGTTCCCGCCGGGTAGCCGTAGAGGTCCTCCAGCTCTGGCGTCCAGCGCGCCACCCCGCTCGCCGGCCGCCACTCCCAGACGCCGATGCGCGCGCTCTGCTGGGCGAGCCGCAGGCGCTCCTCGCTGTCGCGCAGTGCCGCCTCGGCCCGCCGCCGGGCCGTCGTCTCCTCCACCACGATGCTGACAGCCGACACCTCGCCTTGCTCGTCGCGGATCGGCTCCAGGTGCATCAGCCAGCTCCGCGGCATCCCGGGCTGGGCGGGGGTCTCGGCGATCAGCTCGATGTTGAGCCGGGGCTCGCCGGTCTCGAGCACGGCGCGGATCGCGGGCTCCGTCGCCTGGGCGACCTCGGGCATCAGCTCCGGCAGCCGCCGGCCGACGTGGTCCGCCGCCGGGATGCCGTTGAATTCGGCCAGCCGGTGGTTGATGCGCACCCAGCGCAGCTCGCGATCCAGCACGCAGAGACCGACCGGGGCGTTGCGGTAGAGGTCCTCGAATTCGATCGGCGCCGCCGGCGGCCCGCTCCGGGGCGAGGCGTCGCGCTCCTTGTCATTGCCGCGCGAGCGGGCCTCGGCCGCGCGCAGGCGGCGAATGAGCTCCTTCCGGCTGAGATCCTGGTAGTCCGCCATACCGTCCCCAGGGCATCAACGGGCCCTCGGGCCAATACTACCCCGCGGAAGTCCATGGGAGGACTACTCCCGCTCGCATCGGCCTTCGGCTCGCTTCGGTGCGAGGTACCCACCCTGTTCGCCGACCGAGAGGGGCCTTGGCGCCCTCGCTCAGGGGACCTGGGCGAACAGCTCCTCGCCGTCGACGATCTGAAGACCGGCCTGCTGGAGCACCGCGATGGCCCGGTCGGGGTCCTCGAAGCGGAAGATGAGGATTGCCTTGTCCCCGCGCCGCAGCGAGAAGGCGTACATGTACTCGATGTTGATGCCGGCGCCCTCCAGCACCCGCAGGGCCTCGGCGAGCCCGCCAGGGCGGTCCGCGACGTCCACCGCGACCACCTCGGTCTGATTGACCACCAGACCGGCGGCCTCCAGCGCGCGGTGGGCGCGCTCGGGGTCGCGCACGATCAGCCGCAGGATGCCGAACTGGGCGGTGTCTGCGAGCGACAGGGTCAGGATGTTGATCCCCTCGGCGGCGATCGCCTCCAGCGGGGCACCGAGCCGGCCGGGGCGGTTCTCCAGAAATACCGACAGTTGATTGAGCTTCATGAGCCTTGCTCCGGTTGGCGGGTCACAGCGTACGCCGGTCGATGACGCGGCGCGCCTTGCCCTGGCTGCGCTCGATGGTGCGCGGCTCGACCAGCCGCAGCTCGACGCGGATGCCGACGATGTGCTCGATGGCATGGGCGAGGCGGGCGCGCACGGCCTCCAGGGCCCGGACCTTGTCGCTGAAGACCTCGGCGGTGACCTCTACCTCGACCGTCATCTGGTCAAGACCCTGCTCGCGGGTGAGGATGATCTGGTAGTGGGGCAGGGTGCCTTCGACCTCCAGCAGGGCGGCCTCGACCTGGGACGGGTAGACGTTGACCCCGCGGATGATGAGCATGTCGTCGGAGCGCCGCCCGATGCGGCGGATGCGTCGGATGGTCCGCCCGCAGGCGCAGGGCTCGGCGGCGAGGCTGGTGATGTCGCGGGTGCGATAACGGATCATCGGCATCGCCCGCTTGCTGAGCGTGGTGAGCACCAGCTCGCCCTCGCTGCCGTCGGGCAGGGGCGTGCCGGTCTGCGGGTCGATGATCTCGGGGTAGAAGTGGTCCTCGAAGACGTGCAGGCCGTCCTGGGCCGGGCACTCGCTCGCCACCCCCGGGCCGATGATCTCGGAGAGCCCGTAGATGTCGAAGCCGCGGATGCCGGCGTCCGCCTCGATCCGCCGGCGCATGGCGTCGGACCAGGGCTCGGCCCCGAACACCCCCACCCGCAGCGGCAGCTCACGCAGGTCGACGCCCAGCTCCATGGCGCGCTCGATCAGGTGGGTGAAGTAGCTCGGGGTGGCGCAGACCGCGGTCACCCCGAAGTCGCGCATCACCATGATCTGGCGATCGCTGTTTCCGCCGGAGATGGGGATGACCGTCGCCCCTAGGGCCTCGGCCCCGTAGTGCGCCCCGAGCCCCCCGGTGAAGAGCCCGTAGCCGAAGGCGTTCTGGACCACGTCGCCGCGATGCAGCCCGCAGGCGGCGAAGGTGCGCGTCATGACCTCGGACCAGACCGCGACGTCCTCGCGCGTGTAGGCGACCACGATGGGCTTGCCGGTGGTGCCCGAGGAGGCGTGCAGGCGCACCACGTCGGCCATGGGGCTCGCGAAGAGACCGAAAGGGTAGGTATCGCGCAGATCCGTCTTGACCGTGAAGGGCAGGTGGGCGATGTCACCGAGGCCCTGGATCGACGCGGGTGTGAGCCCCCGTTCCTGCAGGCGCGAGCGGAAGAGCGGGACGTGCTCGTAGGCGCGGCTTACGACCGCCTTCAGCCGGCGGAGCTGGACCTCCCTGAGGTGCGGCTCGGGTAGGAAGTCCGGGGCGCTCGCGGGGTGAAAGCCCCCGGCCGCGTCGTTCCAAAGCTCAGGCCACATGGCGCCTCCGGTCGGTGGATGGGTTTGCGATTTCGGATTGCCGGGGCGGCCGCTACGCGCTGTTCTTCGCTCGCCTCAGCGCCGCGGCTCGCCCGAGGGCGAAGGCCTCGTCGTTCAACCGGTGAAGCTTGGGTGCGAGGTTGGCGTGGATCGCGGCGCGCCAGTGGTCTTCCGGGATCTCCAGCGTGGTCGAGAGTGCGCCGAGGAGGGCGACGTTGAGGCTTTTGCGGTTCTTGAGGGCCCCCGCGGGGACCGCGTCAGGGGCGATCAGCACGCCGCCGGAGCGGAGCAGGCCCCGGGTGATCTTGACCTGTGTCTCTTCCAGGACCAGCAGGACGTCGGCCTCGCCGTCGGGGACCATGGGGCTCAGCACTCGGTTGCCGAAGCGCACGTCGCTGGTTACCGAGCCGCCGCGCTGGCTCATGCCGTGCAGCTCGCTCTTCTTGACGTCGAGCCCGGAACGGAAGGCGGTTTCGGCAAGGATGTCCGATGCCTTGAGCACGCCCTGTCCGCCGAGGCCGGCGATGACCACGTTGGTGACGTCACGCATGGCTCGACCCCTCGCCGACTGCCTCGCAGGTCGTGAGCTTCTCGGCCGCGGTCTTCTCGTAGAAGCGGATTTTGGGCGCGGCGAGCACGCAGGGCTGGCGCGCCACCACCAGCGAGGTCTGGTTGAGGGCGAGGAGCTCGGGCAGCAGCCGGGCGAGCGTCCCGTCGCCGCGCTCGACGACATGGACATTCTGCACCCCCATGGCGCGGGCGACGGCCTCGAAGCTCAGGCGCTGGGTGGGCTCGTGGCTCAGGGTGCGGCCGGTCCCAGGGTGCTCCTGCAGGCCGGTCATGGCGGTGGTGCCGTTGTCGAGGATCAGCACGACGTGCCCGGTCGACGGCGGGTTGTAGACCATCTCGGCGAGGCCGGTGAGGCCCGAGTGCACGAAGGTCGAGTCGCCGATCACGCTGACCACGCGGCGTGCCTCGGACTCTGGAAGGACGTGGCGCAGTCCCAGCCCGACGCCGATGGCGGCGCCCATGCAGACGCAGGTGTCCATGGCCGAGAAGGGCGGGAGCACCCCGAGCGTATAGCAGCCGATGTCGCCCGCGACGATGCACCCCAGGTCGCGCAGGAGCTCGAACACCTCGCGGTGTGAGCAGCCCTGGCACAGCTCGGGGGGCTTGCCGCGCGGCGGGACCGGCTCGGGGGTTGCGTCCCGGTTCAAGATCCGGCGCACGCGGGCGACGTTGAGCTCGCCGAAGCGGTACATCTCCGGTTTGCCCTCCGCTGAGATGCCGGCCGCGCGCAGGGCCTCGACCAGCACCGGGTCCCCCTCCTCGATCACCAGCAGGCGGCCGACGCCAGCAGCGAACCGGCGGATGGTCTCGATCGGCAGGGGGTAGGTGAGGCCGATCGTGATCATACGCGCTCCGGGCGCCGCCTCCCGGGCGTGCATCGCGGCGACCCCGGTGGCGACAATGCCGAGCGCGGCGCTGCCGTTGTGGATGCGGTTGGGGCCCTCCGCCTCGTTCCAGGCGGCGATCTCGGCGAGCTTGGCGCGCAGCCGGTGGTGGGCGGGCTTGGCGTAGGCGGGGATCATTACCCGCCCGGGGATGTCGCGGCGGAAGCTCGGTTCGGTGCCCCGCGGGGACGGTGCCCGCGGCTGAACCACGGTCTTCGCGTGGCAGACTCGGGTGGTGAGTCGCAGCAGCACCGGGATGCGCCAGCGCTCGGAGAGCTCGAAGGCGAGTCGGGTGTAGTCGTAGGCCTCCTGGGAGTCCGCCGGCTCCAGCATCGGCAGGGCAGCGGCACGGGCGTAATGGCGGTTGTCCTGCTCGTTCTGGCTCGAGGCCAGACCGGGGTCGTCGGCGGAGACCACCACCAGTCCGCCGTCGACGTCGGTATAGGCCGCGGTGAAGAGCGGATCGGCCGCCACGTTGAGGCCGACATGCTTCATGGTGACCAGGGCGCGTGCACCGGCGAATGCGACCCCGATGGCGACCTCTAGCGCTACCTTCTCGTTCGGCGACCATTGGGCGGGTCCACCGAGCTGGGCGAGGGTCTCCAGGATCTCCGTGGAGGGGGTACCGGGATAGCCGGTGCCGAGCCGAACCCCGGCATGGAGCGCGCCGAGCGCCACGGCGTCGTCGCCGCTGAGGAGCTGACGCCTAGGCGGCGCTTGGGTGAGCCCCTCCGGCCCCGGTCTACCAGCGTCGTGTCGCGTCATTCCATAGGCTCGCAAATAGCCGAGCGGGGCCAGGTGGACCCACTATGATTCGACAATCCTCCTGGCTGCCGCCGCAGTCCCAGTAGGGGTGGCCGGCAATCTTTGGCTAAGGGCCTAAGGAATCGCATTGGTCGCGTCATCCGCTGGGGGCTTCACTGTGATCAAGACCTCAATGTACTCGGCCCGGATTCCCTTGCTCAAGTCGTCGATGATGACGAGATGGGTGAAGAGACCGCTGGATTCGAAAATGTGCCTACAGATATCGTAACCCCAATCCACAGTAACTAATGAACCTTCTTCATTGATGGGGTTACCGTGATACACGGGCGGCTGTAGATGCGCGATCTTGCCGTCTTTACCCATGGTCGCTCGGACCTTTGATGGAGCATCCTTGTTGACGATAGGGACGGTGAAGACGTGCGCCCCTCCGGGTCGAAGTGTCCGGGCGATCTCCTTGAATACCTTCGACGGCTCATAGACGTGCTCAATGACGTCCTGTGTCACATGTAGGTCGATGCTTTCATCATCGAATGCCAGTGCCTCGAGGTTCTCGCAGCGGAACTGGCCAACGGTCGAGCCAGGCACCTGATCCGCGAAGAATTGTGATGCAACGTATCCGCTGCACTCGCTCGCCAGGCGTTTGCTTGCACCGCGATTCACTGGTGATGACTCATGAATGCGTAGGCCGCGCCAGTCAGGAAAATAGGTCTCTATCGCAAACATCAGTGCTCGTTCGCGCGGGATGCTGCCGCAGTGCGAGCAGACGTAGTGGTCCCTCAGCCAGGGATCTCGCGCGATGAATACTACCTGTTTGTTGCAAGTGGTACAGTACCCCGCGTTCTTCAAGTGTGGGGGATGAATGACATCGTTAACGAATTGCCTGAGCGCTGTCCTGTCGGTCAGAAGGCTCGAGTAATAGGTGTTCATCGGTTTAAGATGGTCGGCGCCAATGCGATTACGTACATTAAGAAGCAAGCTACTCGTTGGAGGTCGTCGAAAAACGGCGCAAACACGGGCTTTCTGTCCTCCGGTTCATTCCTTGGGCCAAGCGGTCTGTCAGTCGGCCGGACCCGCTGCTTCGCGCCCGGACGTTTCGGTGGGGCGCGCGCGACCGGGGTAGCTGCCTACCACGCAAGGTTGAGCTCCGCGCGGACGAAGTACGAGTCGTCCTGACGGTTGTCCGCGTAGAAATCGCCGGGGACCAGGTACTCCGCCACCAGGTGGCCGGAGACCTGGCGGTTGAGCTTGGGCTTGAGCCAGGCGGTGATCAGGTGTCCGCGAAAGCGCCCCTCGCGGCTGAGGTTGGCGAGCTGGCCGGGGGTGCGGGTGCTCTCTTGATCGGCCCAGAGGGCGTGGTAGTCGAGGCTGACCTCGGTGGTGGAGTGAGGCTTGGCGCCCCAGCCGAGATTGACGCGATGGAGATTGGTTGCCTCACCCACGCGGCTGTCCAGCGGCCACTGGTAGATCATCAGCTCGCTCCACTGCGGCCAGCGGCCCCAGAGGGGGTCGAAGGCCTCATCGTTACGGGTGTCCGGGTCGTCGCCCGAGAGGTACTCGTAGCCGAGGTGCACAAGGTTGCCGAGGCCGTCGCCTCGGGCCCAGGACACCCGGGCATTGAGGCCGAGCGCCGAGAGGTCGCGGCCGTTGCGCCGGCCCCACTCGTAGGCGGCTTCGGCCCGAGCGGCCCAGTTGGGGGCAAGCCTTGACTCGGCGCGCAGGCCCGCGGCGTAGACCTCGCCATCATCGGCCGGTGACGGGAAGGGTGCGCCGTTATTCACCCGCAGGTTGCCGGGGGTGAGTTTCGGCCGGTTCTCCTTGTAGATGAGGTAGGCGTCGAGGTCGGTGTCTGCTCGCAGGCCGCGGTTGCGTAGATAAAGCAAGGCACCCCGCTCGTCCTGCTCGACCTGGTCCTCGCTGCCGCCGCCGAGCGGGGCGGGGAAGCGGCCGGTGTCGGCACTCTGATCAATGTAAATCAGCTCCAGGCTGGTGTCGGCGGGCAGGCCGGCCCAGGTGGCGCGGGCGGCGTCGAAGTAGAGGGTGCGCGAGCCGTCGAGCGGGGTGCCGTCGAGGACCAGCCAGCCGTTGCCGAGGATGATGTCCTGGCGGCCGAGCTTAAGGGCGAGCGGCGCGCCGCCGATGTCCTTGAGGGTGAGCGAAAGGTTGTCCAACAGCAGGTCGCCGCTGTACCACTCCTCGAAGCCCGGCGCCGGCCAGTCGGCGCGGTCTGGTTGGCCGTAGTGGCGGCCCTCCCACATCAGACGGGCGCTCGCCTCGACCGTCTCCCCGGCGTAGCCGCCCCACAGGCGGGCGCGCAGACGTTGGAAGTTACGGTCGGCGATCGGGCTCAAGTCGTTCAGCCCGACGTTGCCGATGACGACCTGACGCAGGCGCAGGTCCGCCCCCCAGGTCAGGCCCGAGCGCAGCTCTACCCCGGCGGCCGAGGTGGTAGCGAGCGCGACGGCAAGGGATGCAGCGATGCGGCCCGGACTCACGCGCGACCTTGCCCCTGACGGCCGGCGGCATACGCGAGCCACATCGGATGATCAGCGGCCGGTCCGCGGCGCACAATGCCCCGGTAATCTCCGCGCCCGCGGGTGGTCTGCCTTGCCATGAGGGCCCCCGTTCGATGCGGCCGCTGTGGCCGCTGCGGCAAGGCGGCGGAGGATAGCGCGGGGCGGTTCTGCTCCATAAGTGGGCCGTCGCGGGAAAATGACAGTTTCTTGATCCAAGGCAGAGGAGGGGCTGAGATCGTGGAAAGCTTCAAGCTCGTTCGACCCGAGCACCTGAACCACTTCGGCTATTTGTTTGGGGGTTTCCTCCTCAAGTGGGTCGACGAGATCTCTTGGATCGCCGCCAGCCGAGACCACCCCGGATGCAGCTTCGTCACCGTCGCTATGGACCGCGCCGAGTTCCGACGCAGCGTCCGCCAGGGCACGGTGCTGCGCTTCGTCGCCGAGGAGGCGGGGCGCGGGAGGACCTCGGTGGAATACGCCGTGCGGGTCTATGCCGACCACCTCGACACCGGCTCGGAGGAGCCGATCTTCGCCACCCACGTCTGGTTCGTCTGCCTGGACGCGGCGGGGATGAAGACCCCGCTGTCTCCGCCTGGGGGCATGCCCTGAGTCACTGTCTGCGCATGCGTCTGGTGCGAAGCGCCAGCGGGGCGGTTCGGCGCATACGGGGCAACCGAGACCGGCGGACCCGAGTGCGCCATCCTCGGCGACGCCGTCAGGACGCGCGGTCGCGCTCAGGGGCCGCGCGAGAGATCCGCGCTAACCCCATCCGCAGGCGGGCCTTGCGCAGACGGATCTGACGCATCAGGTTCCAGCGCCAGACGACTTGGACCGTGAAATAGCCGACGACGGAGCAGACCAGGCCGCAGATCAGACAGCCCAAGCCCAAGGGGACGATGATCTCCAACCAGTTGCGCCAGTGCAGCCAAAACTCCATGTCGAAGGCGCGCGGCTCGCGACCGAGGATCCAGGAGCCGACCAGATAGCCGAGGTAAAACATCGGCGGGATGGTGAGCGGGTTGGTGATCCACACCAGCGCCACCGAGATCGGTAGGTTGACACGCAGGAGGATGGCGAAGGCGGCAGCGATCAGCATCTGCCCGACCGGGGGCAGGTACATGACGAAGAGCCCAACCGCCGCCGCGCCCGCCACTGAGCGCCGGTTCAGGTGCCAGAGGTTGGGGTCTTGCAGCAGCCGGCCGAAGACGCGCAGGTGCCGGTGCTCGTCGAGCTGGGCCCGTTGGGGGGCGACGCGCTTCAGCCACCGTTTCACGCGGTTCTCTGGGCTCGCGCCCCGCACGGCCTAAAATCTCAGCAGTATAGGGGAGGCCGGGCACCAGCGTCCGCGTCTCGCTCGGGTTAGGGGGAGGGAAGGCGTGAGGGCGCTGAGCGCCGCCGGGCGGATGCGGTTCCCGCGATCTGGAAGCGAGCGACCCGGGATGGCGTCCCTGGCCCTCGGATTCGCGTTCGGGGTTGGCTTGCTGCACCTGCAGCCCGCCCTGCCGCCGCTCTGGCCGGCGCTGCTGACGCTGGTTGCGCTCGCCGGACTTGCCTGGCGGCTGCCGGTCCTCTCACCGCTCGTGCTCGCCGCGGCGGGGTTCGCCTGGGCGCAGATCCACGCCTGTCAGGTGCTGTGCGATCCCTTCCCCGAGTCCCTCGCTCGTCAGACCCTGGATGTGAGTGGGCGCGTGGCCTCGCTCCCGAGCTCGACCGACGGGGCGGTGCGCTTTCTATTCCGGGTGGAGGCGACCGAGCAGGCCGGCGTCGACGCCGGCTTCACTGGCCTCGTGCGGCTCTCCTGGTACCGCGAGGCGCCGCCGCTGCGGGTCGGCGAGCGGTGGCGGCTCGGCGTCCGGCTCAAGCCGCCCCACGGCTATGCCAATCCGGGCGGTTTCGACTACGAGCGCTGGCTGTTCCAGGAGGGCATACGCGCGACCGGGCATGTCCTTGCCCGGCCCGAGCCGCTGGTGCTCGACCCCGGACCCGGGGCCTACTGGATCGACCGTTGGCGTCAGGCGCTGCGCGATCACCTGGATCGGGTGCTCGCGGGCGGCGCGGGCTCGGCGTTGATCCAGGCCCTGGTGCTCGGCGAGCGCGGGGGTATCGCGCCCGCGCACTGGGAGGCGCTGACCCGCACCGGCACCAATCACCTGATCGCGATCTCCGGCCTACACGTCGGTCTGGTCGCGGGCCTGGTCCTCCTGCTGGTGCGCCGGGTCTGGGCGTTGAGTGCCAGTCTGGCCCTCAACCTGGCGGCGCCGCGCGCGGCGGCCGCGGCGGCCTTCCTGGCGGCGCTCGCCTACAGCGCGCTGGCGGGATTCGCGGTCTCCACCCAGCGCGCGCTTATCATGCTCGCCGTGGTGCTAATGGCCTTGGGCTGGGCCCGAACGCTGAGGCCGGCCGCGGGGATCTCCCTGGCCCTGGCCGGAGTGCTCCTGCTCGACCCGCAGGCGGTGCTGGCGGTGGGCTTCTGGCTCTCGTTCGGCGCCGTCGCGGTGTTGCTCTACGCCCTCGGGCGACGCATGGCCGGCGGCGGTTGGTGGACGCGCTGGGGCAAGGCCCAGTGGGCAGTGGGGCTCGGGCTGCTGCCGCTGCTCTTGCTGACCTTCGGCCGCGGATCGCTGATCGCCCCGCTGGTCAACCTGATCGCAGTCCCGGTCTTCAGCCTGGTGCTGCTGCCCGCGGTGCTGGCGGCGGCCCTGCTGAGTCTGGTGCCTGGGCTCGCGCTCCCGCTCGTGCTGATGGCCCAGCTCCTCGACTGGGCGATGCAGGGGCTCGAGACCCTGGCGGGCTGGTCCTGGTCGGCGGTGTCGCTGTCCGGACGCCCGGGCTGGGTATGGGCCGCCGCCTTCGTCGGCGCTGCCCTCCTGCTCGCCCCGCGCGGGCTGCCGGGGCGCTGGACGGGGCTCGCCCTACTCCTGCCGCTGGCCCTGGTGCGTCCGTCGCTACCGGCGCCCGGCGAGGCGGAGCTCACCCTACTCGACGTGGGGCAGGGGCTCGCCGTCGTGGTGCGCACCCGCGAGCACGTCCTCGTCTACGACACGGGTCCAGCCTTTCCGAGCGGGTTCAACACGGGGGCGGCCGTTGTGCTGCCGTTCTTGCACGAGATCGGTGTGCCGCGGATCGACACCCTGGTCCTGAGCCACGGGGATCGCGACCATGTGGGCGGGCTGCGGGGTCTCGTGGGACGCATCCCCATCGGCGCGATGCTGAGCGGCGAGCCCGTGCGCGTCGCTGTTGACGGCGTGCTTCCCTGTCGCGCCGGTGATCGCTGGACCTGGGACGGCGTGCGCTTCGAGGTGCTCCACCCCGACCCGCCGGGACCGGGCGGGAACAACAGCTCCTGCGTCCTGCGGGTGGCAGCGGGACGGGCGAGCCTGCTCCTGACCGGGGACGTCGATGCCCGTGTGGAGCGGCAGCTCGCGACCGAGCCCGAGCGACTGCAAAGCACGATCTTGGTCGCCGGGCATCACGGCAGTGCGAGCTCGAGTAGCGAGACCTTCCTCGCTGCGGTGGCCCCGCGTTGGGTGCTCTACTCGGCCGGTTTCGCCAACCAGTTTGGATTCCCAGCCGCCGAGGTCCGCGAGCGGGCGCGGGCGGTCGGTGCGGCGCAGCTCGACACCGCTTCGCTTGGGGCGATCGGCCTGCGCTTGCACCCGGATGGCGTCGACGGGCCGAGCGCGGAGCGACGCGACCGACCGCGCCTGTGGACCCATCGCGCCGGCGACGCCGGCGAGTCGTTCAAACCGCCTTGCCGCTTCGAGTATGATCCCCCGCGGGGTGTACGGCTGAACGGGCCAGCGGCAGCCCCTCTTGCGGATAACGACTGTCTCCCGATTGCGAGGTAACGCCCAGGTGCTGGAAGTCCTGCAAGCCGGCGGCTGGCTGATGCTGCCCATCCTCGCCTGCTCGGTGGCGGCCATGGCGATCGTGCTGGAACGGCTGTGGACCCTGCGCCGGCGGCGGATCATGCCCGACAAGCTGGTCAACCAGGTCTTTCAGCTCCACGCCAGGAACCAGTTGACCTCCGAGCGGATCGCGGAGATCCGCGACGGCTCGCCTCTCGGGCGCATGCTCACCGCCGGACTGGTCAACCGCAACCACTCGCGCGAGGTGATGAAGGAGGCCATCAACGACACCGGCCGCCAGGTGGTTGCCGACATGGAGCGTTACCTGAATACCCTGGCGACCATCGCCTCGGTGACGCCGCTCTTGGGGCTTCTGGGGACTGTGTTCGGCATGATCGACATTTTCGGGGTGATCATGGACGCCGGCGTAGGCAATCCGGGGGTGCTCGCCGGTGGGATCTCCAAGGCCCTGATCACCACCGCCGCGGGACTCTCGGTCGCCATCCCGGCACTGATGTTTCACCGCTATCTCGACAGCCGCGTGACCAAGCTCACCATTGCGATGGAAGAGCAGGCCCTGCGCCTGGTCGAGGTGATCAAGGGCCAGCGCGAGGGTACGGCGTGAACCTCCGCCCCCAGCGGCGCGCAGCGCCGGACATCAACCTGACGCCACTGATCGACGTGGTGTTTCTGCTGCTCATCTTCTTCATGGTGTCGACGACCTTCAAGGAGGACGCGCGCATCAAGATCGAGCTGCCCCAGGCCCAGGGCGAGTCGGTCCCGGCCGAGGAGCCTCAGGTCCTGGCCCTCACCATCGATCGCGAGGGGGTGTTCTACGTCAACGACCGGATGGTGGTCGACCGCAAGGCCGAGACGCTCAAGAAGGCGATCGTCGGCGCGGTCGGCGCCGAGCGCGAGCTCCCGGTGGTGATCAAGGCCGACGCCCGCACCCCGCACCAGGCGGTGATGACGGCCATGGACGTCGCCAGCCAGCTTGGCCTCACCCGCTTCGCCTTCGCCGCCACCGCGCCCGAGCCCGAGCCGTGAGTCTCGCCGGCAACCTCGCCCCGGGCGAGGCGCGCGCCATCTACGGGCGGCTGCTGCGCTACGCCAAGCCGTACTGGCCGGCCTTATCCTTCGCGCTCGTCGGGATGCTGGTGTTCGCGGCGACCGAGCCCGTCTTCGCCGCGATGATCAAGCCGCTCCTCGACGGCAGCTTCGTCGACCGCGACCCGGAGGTGGTGCGGATCATGCCGCTGTTCCTGATTGCACTGTTCCTGGTGCGGGGCGTGGCGAGCTTCGTCGATACCTTCTTTCTGAAATACGTCGGCCGGCGCGTGGTGGCGGACCTGCGCCAGGAGATGTTCGAGCACCTGCTGCGACTGCCGACTGGCTACTACGACCGCCACGGCTCGGGTCAGACCCTCTCGAAGTTCACCTACAACGTCGAGAACGTGGCGAGCGCCACCACCAGCGCCCTGACCACGGTGGTGCGCGACGGCTTCACCATCCTCGGCCTGATGGCCTACATGCTCTACATCGACGTCGCCCTCTCGGCGATCTTCCTCCTCGTCGGGCCGGCGATGGCGGTGGCGGTGCGCTATGCGTCGAAGCGCTTCCGCCGGGTCAGCAAACGCATCCAGGACCGGGTGGGCGAGCTCACCCACACCGCTCAGGAGGCGATCGAGGCCCACCGGGTGGTCAAGGCCTTCGGCGGCCAGCGGCGGGAGACCGAGCGCTTCCGGCGCGTTAACGAGAAGACGCGCACCCTGCAGATGAAGATGATCGCCACCGAGGCAGCCAGCGTGCCCCTGGTGCAGCTCATCGCGGCCCTCGCCATCGCCGTGATCGTCTATCTCTCGACGCTGCAGGGGCTGCGGGCGGACATCACCGTCGGCACCTTCATGTCCTTCGTGGTCGCGATGGGCCTGCTGCTCGGCCCGATCAAGCGCCTGACCGCGGTCAACTCCCAGATCCAGCGCGGACTGATCGCCGCCGAGAGTCTGTTCGAGCTGCTCGACAGTGCCACCGAGCGCGACACCGGCACCCGCACCCTGGGGCGGGCCGAGGGGCGGGTGGAGTACCTTGGGGTGAGTCACGTCTACGACCCGGAGAAGGGCCCGGTGCTGCGCGGCGTGGACCTGGTGATCCGGCCGGGCGAGTCGGTGGCCTTCGTCGGCCGCTCCGGGAGCGGCAAGTCGACCCTGGTCAGCCTACTGCCGCGCTTCTACGACGCCAGCGAGGGGCAGATCCGGATCGACGGGATCGACGTGCGCGAGCTTACCCTGGCCAGCCTGCGCGCCCAGATCTCCGTCGTCACCCAGGACGTCGTCCTGTTCAATGACACGGTCGCGAACAACATCGCTTACGGGGTGGCGGCGCAGGTCGCGAGCGCGGAGATCGAGCGGGCCGCCGAGGCCGCCCACGCCTTGGAGTTCATCCGCGCCCTACCGCACGGTTTCGATACCCTGATCGGCGACCGCGGCGTGCTCCTCTCCGGGGGGCAGCGCCAGCGCCTGGCAATCGCCCGGGCGATGCTCAAGGATGCCCCTATCCTCATCCTCGACGAGGCGACCTCGGCGCTCGACACCGAGGCGGAGCGTCACATCCAGGCCGCCTTGGAGCGGCTCATGGCGCACCGCACCACGCTGGTCATCGCCCACCGGCTCTCCACCATTGAGCGGGTCGACCGAATCCTGGTGCTCGATGCCGGGCAGATCGTCGAGCAGGGCCGCCACGACGAGCTGCTCGCCCGCGGCGGTTACTACGCCCGCCTCCACCGCCTGCAGTTTCGTGACAGTGCGGACCCCCAATGACGCCCGAGACCATCTGGTATCGGCGCGCCCATCCCGTCTCGCTGCTCCTGCTGCCTCTGTCTTGGCTCTACTGCCTGGTGGTCCTGGTGCGGCACTGGGCCTATCGACGGGGTTGGCTCGGGTCGCGCCGCCTGCCGGCGCCGGTGATCGTGGTCGGCAACCTCACGGTGGGCGGGACCGGCAAGACCCCCGCGGTGCTCTGGCTCACCGAGCTCCTTCAGGGGCACGGCTGGCGCCCTGGGATCGTCCTGCGCGGCTATCGGGGCTCCAGCCCGACTTGGCCGCGGCGGGTGACGCCGCAGAGCGATCCCCGCGCCGTCGGTGACGAGGCCGTGCTCCTCGCGCGCCGCAGCGCCTGTCCCGTAGCCGCCGGTCCCGACCGGATCGCGGCGGCCGCCCTGCTCTTGCGCGAGGCGGGATGCGATATCATCGTCAGCGACGACGGGCTGCAGCACTACAGGCTGGGGCGGGACCTGGAGGTCTTGGTCGTAGACGCCGCGCGCGGCTACGGCAACCGGCGCTGCCTGCCGGCCGGTCCGCTGCGCGAGCCGGTCGGGCGCGCGCGCCGCGTCGACTTCGTCCTGTGCAACGGCGGTCCCTGCGAAGGCGGGGAGCGGATGGAGCTGGTGCCCGCGCCGGCGGTCAACCTGTGTGACAAGGCGCTCACGCGGCCGCTCGAGGAGTGGAGAGGGCAATGCGTGACCGCAGTGGCCGGCATCGGGAATCCCAGTCGGTTCTTCGCGATGCTGCGAGCGGCCGGGCTCCAGGTCGACGAGCGGCCCTACCCGGACCACTACCGCTTCCAGCCGCGGGACGCCGAGGATTGGCCTGCGGGCCCGGTGCTGATGACCGAGAAGGACGCCGTCAAGTGCGCGGCCCTCGTCGGCCCCGATCACTGGTACTTGCCGGTCGAGGCGCGGGTCGATGCCGAGCTGGAGCGGCGCATCCTGGCGCGGGTCGCGGGCCTTGCCGAAGGACAGGGTGCGCAACGGAACGTAGGTCGGCGCCACTGAGCTTTCGGATCAGCGGCCTCTGTCGTATTGCCCCGTGTATCTCCACGGCACCCGATCCCAGCTCGATGGCTGAATCCTCAACGTGAGACCTGAGTCGATGGACAAGAAGCTGCTCGATATCCTGGTATGCCCCTTGTGCAAGGGCCCCCTCTATTACGCCACGGCCGCGCAAGAGCTGATCTGCCGCGGCGACCGCCTCGCCTTTCCGATCCGCGACGACATCCCCGTGATGCTGGAGGAGGAGGCCCGCGAGCTCGCCGCCGATGAAGAGGTGCCGCGGTCTTGACCGACGCCCCCGCCGGTCCGGTGGCCTTCAAGGTCGTCATTCCGTCCCGCTACGGTGCGACCCGCCTGCCCGGCAAGCCGCTCCTTCCGATCGCCGGCAAGCCACTGATCCAGCATGTCTGGGAGCGCGCCCGCGAGAGCGCGGCCGACGAGGTGGTGGTGGCGACCGACGACCGGCGCATCGCCGACGCCTGCCGTGGCTTTGGCGCGGATGTGGCCATGACCCGCTCGGATCACCGCAGCGGCTCCGACCGCGTTGCCGAGGTCATTGCGGCACGCGGCTGGTCCGCCGAGACCATCGTCGTCAATCTCCAGGGTGACGAGCCGGCGATGCCGCCGGTGCTCATCGATCAGCTCGCGCGGGACCTCGCGGGGCACCCGAGCGCCGCGGTCGCGACCCTGGCCTATCCGATCGGCGATGCCGACACGCTGTTCGACCCGCACGTGGTCAAGCTGGTGACGGACGCCGCGGGCTATGCCCTCTATTTCTCACGCGCCCCCATCCCCTGGCATCGCGATGAGTTCATCGGCGGGCACCCCTCGCTGCCGGCCGCGGGGCAGTTCCTGCGTCACATCGGGCTCTACGCCTACCGTGCTGGGTTCTTGGGCCGTTTTGTCGACTGGTCCCCGGCACCCCTGGAGCTCGCCGAGTCGCTCGAGCAGCTCCGCGCACTCTGGCACGGCGAGCGCATCCACGTCAGCCTTGCGACGGTCGAGCCCGGGCCCGGGGTTGATACCGCGGCCGACCTGGAGCGCGTGCGCGCCCTGCTCGCGCGGCGGTCGGCCTGAGTCGACTGGCTCAGCGGCCGTCGCCGCTCGGCGTTGCCGTCCGCAGGGTCGCGAGCAGGTCGAGGAGTTCCTCCGACAGCTCATCGCCGGTACCGGCGAACAGCGGTACCTCGACCAGCTCCGCGCTACGGGCTACCGCCTGGCCGTACTGATCGGTCTGGATCGGCGGCAGCGCCTCGCGTAGCTCCAGCACCAACGTGCCCTGTTCGGCCAGCACCTCGATGACGCGGCAGTGTTTGCCGAGATAGGAGCACTCGCGCCCGATCAACGCCCGCAGGCGCCGAAGGAAGGTCTCGTCGGTCACCGCTCTACCTCCGCTCAATCCCGGCTTCGTGCCCGGTTAAATTTCGATAGTATGGCGCGGCCCGGATCCCGGGTCCCAGAGCAAGAAGGACGGAACAGCTATGAGAAGCAGATGCACCAAGTCGGCGGTGGGCCTCCTGATCATCGGTATGACCCTCGGCTCGGCGGCTCAGGCGGCCGGTTTTGGCGGTGGGCCTTCCGGCCCGCGCGGGCCGGGCTACGGCGGGCCAGGGCAAGGTTACGGTGGTCCGACGGGTGGGCCCGGATACGGCTCGGGTCCTGGGTTCGGCTCGGGATCGCGCGGCCCTGCCGGTCCCGGCTATGGCGCAGGACCCGGCTTCGGCTCCGGCTCCGGATCGGGAGCGCCGGGCGGTTACGGCCCAGGGCCGCAGGGTGGCGGTTACGGTCCTGGCGCCCCCGGCGGTAGCTATGGTCCCGGTGCCCCTGGTGGCGGCTACGGTCCCGGTGCCCCCGGTGGCGGCTATGGTCCGGGTGCCCCCGGCGGTGGCTACGGTCCTGGTGCCCCCGGCGGTAGCTACGGTCCTGGTGCACCCGGTGGCGGCTACGGTCCTGGTGCCCCCGGCGGTAGCTACGGTCCTGGTGCCCCCGGCGGTAGCTACGGTCCTGGTGCCCCCGGCGGTAGCTATGGTCCCGGTGCCCCCGGCGGCTACGGCCCGGGACCCGACTACAGCCCTGGCGGCTATGGTCGCGACGACGAAGGCGGCAAGGGTGGCTTCAACCCGATGAACATGATGCAGAAAATGCCGAACCCCATGCAGATGATGGGCGGCGATAAGAAATAGGCCAGGCCGAAGCGGCTGGCAGGGTTGGGGGGTGCGGCTCCAGGGGCCGCACCCCCTTTCCGTTTCCGGTCCTTGAAAGGGGATGACGCGGGCCGTCTGCCTGCGGTCGGGCGCTCGCTACGGCGCGTCCTCCCGCTCCTCGTAGCGATACCCCACGCCGTAGACGGAGTGGATGAGCTCGCGCCCGGGCAGGAGGTCGGCGAGCTTGCGCCGGAGCTTCTTGACATGGCTGTCGATCGTGCGGTCGGAGACGATCCGATGGTCTTGGTAGATCCGGTCCATGAGGCGGTCGCGCGCGAAGATCCGGCCGGGTGCGGCGTGCAGCGTGGCGAGCAAGGCGAACTCGACCGCCGTGAGCTCGATCTCGCGCTCCGCGGCGCGCACCCGCAGGCTGTCGGGGTCGAGGCTCAAGGCGCCGGCGCAGCGGGCGGGCTCTGCCCCGCCACGACGCAGCACGGCCTTGACCCGCGCCACCACCTCGCGCGGGCTGTAGGGCTTGCATACGTAATCATCGGCGCCGAGCTCGAGTCCGAGCAGGCGGTCGACCTCCTCCACACGGGCGGTCGTCATGATGATCGGCACCTGGCTGAAGGTGCGGATCTCGCGGCACACCTCCAGGCCATCACGCCCCGGCAGCATCAGGTCGAGCAGGACCAGGGCAGGGTGGTGAGTGCGCACCCAGGCGGCAACCGGCGGGCCCTCCCCCAAGCGATGGACGGCGTATCCCGCGGCCTTGAGGTAATCCGCGAGCAGACCGGCGAGCCGGTCCTCGTCCTCGACGATCAGAATGGAGTCCTTCGCGCTCATTGCTCGGGGGCCTCTGTCGCTGGTGGGTGACAAGGGGTCGAGTCCCGCCCCATGATGTACCCGCCCTCAGGTGAGGGGCAGCCGCACCTGCACCCACAGCCCCCCTTCGGGGGCGGCCTGCGCGCGGATCTGCCCGCCGTGGGCCTCGACGATGTTGCGGCAAATGGCGAGGCCGAGCCCCGCCCCGCCGGTGGCTCGGCTGCGCGAGGCGTCGACCCGGTAGAGACGCTCGAAGAGTCGTGGCAGGGCGTCCTCCGGCACCCCAGGGGCGGTGTCGCGAAAGTCGATGACGAGAGCGTCCGCCTCCCGCCCGAGGCGCACGAGCAGACCGCCACCGGGGTCGGTGTACTGCAGGCTGTTGCGCAGCAGGTTGCGGAAGAGCTGCGAGAGGCGGTGGGCGTCCGCGGAGAGGGCGAGGGGCGCCCCCACGCGGTCCTCCAGACGCAGCCCAAGCCCGGCTGCTGCGAACCGGGCGGAGAAGGCGTCGACATCGCGGGCTAGGACCTCGGCCGGGTCGGTCGGCTCCTTGCGGTAGGTCAGCGCCCCGAGATCGCTCATCGCGAGCTCGTAGAGGTCATCCACCAGCCGCCCGAGGCGCAGGGTGTCGGCGTGCAGGGCGTCCACCGCCGCGCGCTCCAGGGGGCGCACCCCGTCCTGCAAGGCCTCGATCTCCGCGCGTAGCACGGCGAGCGGCGTGCGCAGCTCGTGAGAGATGTCGGCCACCCAACGCCGGCGCGCCTGCTCGTTGCACTCCAGGGTTTGGGCGAGGGCGTTGAAGTCTCGCCCCAGGCGGCCGAGCTCGTCGTCGGTGCCCACCGCGACGCGGGCGCCGAAGTCCCCGCCAGCGAGCCGCCGGGTGCTGGCCTGGAGCTCTCGCAGCGGGCGCACCAGCCGCCGCGCCAGCGGGAAGGCGAGCGCCGCGGAGAGTGCCGTCATGGCGAGCGCGATGATCAGGATCGCCAGGGTCTGGCGCTCGAGGAACCGGACCTCGAGGCCCTCGGAGATCGAGGGTCCGGCGATGAGCGCGACCTCGCCGACCGCGCGACCATCGACCTGGACTGGGAACCGGGCGGTGCCGGGGAGCAGCTCGGGCCGCGCGTAGATGGGGCTCCCGTCCGCGTCCACCAGCATCAGCCGCAGCGCGAGCGAGCGGTGCGCGGCCTCGTCTGGGCCGGGCATGCCCGGGAGACGTGTGGGTGGCCACTCGCCCTGGGGTCCCGCGGCGAAACGCAGCCAGCCCGGGGTGTGGGAACGTCCCTCGCCGGGTCCGCGGCCCGCGTGCAGGCGCTCGGCTTGACCGAGCAGCAGGGCGAGCCACAGCCGCCGATCGGCGCGCAATCGCTGCCAGCCCCCGTCCTGGCGGTAGCGCTCGGCCAGGCGCTCGACCACGGCCGCGATGCGCTCCTGCTGGCGGCTCTGCGCGAGCTCCACAAGCCCGCGCTGAAAGGACCAGTGCACGAACCCGAGCACCCCGACGACCACCAGGGCCCCGGCTAGGAGCAGGGTGAGGAAGAGCTTGGTACGGATCGACAGGGTCAAGTGGGCCTCCAGGGCCGATTCTGCCGAGCCAGGGTGCAGAAAAGAAGGACGTGCCCGACCCGGTGCGGCCGCCGCCCGAGCGGTGGCTTGGGTCCCCCGGCGGTTTACACCACAATAACGGGCACCCCCCAAGCGACGGAGCGGTCCCATGACTGACAC
>JALOTB010000007.1 GCA_025458165.1 Chromatiaceae bacterium
TTGGAGGCGAAGTAGAGGTAACGGCGGTTGGCCTGGGACTCGCCCGCGAAGGCGTCCTTGAGGTTGTGCTCGGTCTTGCTGCCTTTCAGTGCCATGGTCGTCTCCGTCAACAGTGGTTTGTCGAGTGTCGAGAACATAGCGACGCCGGCACCCGGGTAAAAATTGGTTCTACCAATCGGCTCGATCGTCAGAGGTGATCGCGCCGCACCAGTTCCGGGGCCGCCCTCCCCGCGGGTGGCCACACGCGGCGCGTCGCCCAGGTCCGACCGGGCCACGTTGGATTCATGATTCCGTCAACTTTCGGAAACTGTGAATAGGGTCACCGACCCTCAAGCGCGCCTGACGGAAGCTTGCTAGGCGGGGCCACCGCGGGGGGCCGAGCCTGACCCCTTGTACTACTCTTGACCTTGGGCGAGACGAGCCGGGACCCGCCAACCGCCGTCTGCTCAAGGACGCCCGACCCATGCGGAGTTCGCTGTTGATCCGCCAAGCCGATAGCTGCGCCCCCCGGAGGCCAAACCCCCATCCGGGCCAACTGCGCCGACCCGGCCCCCCCCGCGGCGGTAACCAGGAGCGCGCCACGCTGCGCCTGCTGCAACTGACCGACATGCACCTCTACGCGGACCCGAACGGGCGCTTGCTCGGGCAGAACACCCGACGCACCCTGGATCTGGTCCTCGAGCTGGCAGCGGAGTCCTTTTGGCCGGTCGACCGCGTCCTACTCACGGGCGATCTGGTCCACGACGAGAGCCGTGAGGGCTACGAGTATCTTGAGCGTCGTCTAGTCGAGCTCGGCGCCCCATGCAGCAGCCTGCCGGGTAACCATGACGCTCCGGCGATCATGGCCGGAGCCCTCGACGGGGGCCTGATCAGCGTCGCCCCCAGCCTCCGCTGCGGCCGTTGGAGCCTGATCTTTCTCAACTCCACCCTGGCCGAGTCCGACGGCGGTCACCTCGACGGGTTCCAGCTCAATCTCTTGGAGACCGCGCTTTCGGCCCATCCGCGCAGCCCCGCCCTGATCTGCCTCCATCACCAACCGGTGCCGGTCGGCAGCAACTGGCTCGACACCATGGCGTTGGACAATCCGGAGGCATTCTTCGCCGTGGTCGACCGCCACCCGCAGGTGCGCGGCATCCTCTGGGGACACGTCCACCAGGAGTACACGGCACGCCGCAAGGGCGTGCTGCTCATGGGCTCGCCGTCCACCTGCGTGCAGTTCCTGCCGACCAGCAACGCTTTCGCGCTCGACGCACTCACCCCGGGGTTCCGCTGGTTGGAGCTATCCCCCGACGGCCATATCGCCACCGGCGTGCAGCGCATCGCCGCCTACCCCGATCCGCTCGACCTCAGCTCGGTCGGATACTGAGGACGCGCCGGTCGCGCGCGGATCAATGCGTGGCGAAGCCCGTCAGGCTCTGGTAGGGCGCCGGCTCGCAGGCGACGCCGGTAATCTCGGCCTGGGGCGGGCCGATGCGCAACCAGTCCCGGAGGGCGGCGACGGCATCCGGCTTGCCACACGCGAAGACCTCGACGCGCCCGTCCGGCAGGTTGCGGGCGTAGCCGGTCAACCCCAGCCGAACCGCCTGTTCGCGCGCCGAAGCCCGAAAAAAGACCCCCTGCACCCGCCCGGCCACCACGCAACGAAAGCAGATCTGATTGTTCTCGTCGGCCACCTCGCCCCCCTGTTTAATTGATCCGGACCACCGGCTGGGCGGCCCAACGCCGCCGGCCCCTGAAGGGCACCTTGTAGAATTCAAGGTGCCCGTGCGGCACAGGGATGTGCCGCCATTTTCAAGTGCCCAAGCACTTGAAAATGAAACGAAGAGGAAATCGCACTTTTCGCTTCGCGTCTTGGAAAATCGCAGGGATGGGATCTTTCAGGCTCCCCTCAAGCCTCAGCGCGATGTGGCGCAGACCCTAGCGCTTGGCCGCCGCCTCTTCGCGCTCGCGCTTGTAGCGGGTGAAATTGGTGCGCTGGTAGTCGCCGTCGACGACATAGTCGCCGAGCCAGCGGAACTCCTCAGGTCCGCGGGTCGCGCCGGTGTAACGCGCGACCAGCTTGCCCTCCAGGTCGAAGAACGCGAACACGGGCGTGGCGCGCACGCGGAACTGGTTGAGCGCGAAGTCCTTCTGGGCGACGGTGTTGCCATTGAAATCGGTGATCGCCACGTCGCCCTCGACATCGATCGGGAAAATCAGGAAGTGCTCCTTGAAGAAGTCCTGGATCTCCGGCTGGTTGAGCACGGTGGTCTTCATTCGGTGACAGAAGGGGCACTCGTCCATCTCGAACATCAGCAAGATCCCCTTTTTGCCCTGCTCGCGGGCATGCTGCAACTCCTCTGGGAGATCGCCGAAGGTCGTATCGAAGAAGAAGCGACCAGGATCGCGTTCCGTCGCGGCGGCGACGCTGGCAACGAGCAGGAGCGCGACGCCCAGGAGCAGGGGCAGGCCTTGGGTCCGCGCAACTTGGGGGATCAATGGGCGCATGCGGTGAGCCTCTCGTGAGGATGATGCCCGCCGTGCCAGGGGACACGGCTCGCGCTGAATTGTCACGGGCGGCCGCCAGGGTTGCAACGTCCGCGGGCCAGCGGCGCAGCGGCGGCGCGCCTTGGGGGCTCGACACGCAGGTCGTAGAATGCCCGCGTCACACCGGCAGGAGGAGGCGAGCTTGACCCCAACCCTCTACCACAACCCGCGGTGCAGCAAGTCACGGGCGGCGCTCGCGCTGCTGCGCGGGCAGGGCGTCGAGCCCGACGTGATCGACTACCTCAAGGACCCGCCCGACGCCAAGACCCTGTCGTGGCTGCTCGACCTGCTGGGGCTCGGCCCGCGCGAGCTGATGCGCACCAAGGAGCCCGAGTATCGGGCGCTTGGGCTCGACGACCCAGCCCTTGGGCGGGGGGCCCTGATCGCCGCGATGGTCGCCAACCCCCGCCTGATCGAGCGCCCGATCCTCATCAAGGACGGTCGCGCGGTCATCGGGCGCCCTCCCGAGAGGCTACTCGAAATCCTCTAACGGATGGTGCATGAACAACTTCGACGGGTTTCGTCCCTGACTGCGCGAATCTTGAACAAACTGCCGCACAAATCTCGTTGTCGTAATCGCGCCGGTGCTCGACAACGACAACGATCCTGTGGGTAGCTCAACTTCTTGACTGGTTACTCAAGCCATGCCCTATGTCCTCGTGCTTTATTACAGCCGCTACGGAGCCACTGCCCAGATGGCCCGTCAGATCGCGCGTGGGATCGAGGAGACCGGGGGGATCGAGGCCCGCCTGCGCACCGTCCCGCCCGTGTCGACCGTCTGCGAGGCGACCGCCGAGAGCATCCCGCCCGAGGGGGCACCCTACGCCGAGCTAGACGACCTGCGCGGCTGCGCCGGGCTGGCGCTCGGCAGCCCGACCCGGTTCGGTAACATGGCCGCCCCGCTTAAGTACTTCCTCGACGGCACCAGCTCGCTCTGGCTCTCCGGGGCACTGATCGGCAAACCGGCGGCGGTCTTCACCTCCACCGCGAGCCTCCACGGCGGACAGGAGACGACCCTGATCTCGATGATGCTGCCACTCCTGCACCACGGGATGCTGCTGCTCGGCCTACCCTACAGCGAGACCGAGCTGCTGCGCACGACCTCGGGCGGCACGCCCTACGGACCCTCGCACCTCGCCGGAGCCGAGAGCAACCTGCCGCTGACCGAAGAAGAGAAGCGGCTGTGTCAGGCACTCGGCCGGCGCCTGGGAGAGACGGCGCTGGCACTGCACAAGCCGGTCAAGGCGCGCCGAGGCACGTGATCTCGGCGCCGTCGACATGGAGCAGTTGACCCTCGCGATCGCCCCGCGCCCCGAGGCCGACTTCAGCGACTACCTTCCCGGCCCCAACGGCGAGGCCCTGGCTGCGATCGCCGATTGGGCCGCCGGCCGGGGTGATCCCTTCCTCTACCTCTTTGGGGCGAGCGGCAGCGGCAAGACCCACCTGCTGCAGGCCGCCTGCTGTGAGGCGGCTCGCCGCGGACGACGCGCCCTGTATCTACCCCTGGACCATGCGGGGCTGACACCCGCCGCCTTGGAGGATCTGGAGCAAGTCGATCACTTGGGGCTCGACGCGATCCAGACCCGCGCCGGGGACCCCGCCTGGGAGCAGGCCCTGTTCGGTGCTTACAACCGCCTGCGCGACACTGGCCGCCGGCTGCTGGTCGCCGCCCACGTCCCGCTCGCGGAGCTACCGATCGCGCTGCCGGACCTGCGCTCGCGCCTTGGCTGGGGGCCGGCCTACCGGCTGCGGCTCCTGCGCGAGGGCGACTGCGCCCTCCTGGTGCGCCAGGCGGCCGAGCGAAGGGGGCTGCGGCTGACCGAGGCCGCCGTCGCCTTCATCATGCGCCGCAGCCCCCGCGACCCGCGCGCCCTGCTCGACCTGCTCGACGAGCTCGATCGGCTCTGTCTCCGCCACCAGCGCCGTCCGTCGATCTGGCTGCTCCGACGCCTGCTCGACGCGGACCAGCCGTCGCCGTCGAGCCCCGCCGACGCGGCACACCGCGCCAGCGGGAACGACTAAGAGCGGTTCGCGACCGACGTTCGGCAGCAGCCGGGGTCAGTCCTCCCGCCACCCCTTCTCGGCCGCCTTGCGCGACCAGATCCAGACGTACTGGGCACCGCTCACCAGGACCGTCGCCAGACAGCCCCAGACCAAGACGGAGATCCAGGCCGGCGGCAAGGGCAGCGGCCCGGCGTCGGTGATCACCGCGACGACGAGCAGGATCTGCAGCACCGTGTTGAGCTTGCTCACCAGGGTCGGCGCCGCCTCCACCTCCTCGACGCGGTAGTTGTAGACCAGCGCCCCGCCGACGATCAGGAGGTCGCGCAGGACCACCGCCGCGACCAGCCAGAGTGGGATCAGCCCCAGGGTGCCCAGCACCAGGAAGCAGACGACCAGCAGAACCTTGTCGGCCAGGGGATCGAGCATGCCCCCGAGCCGGCTCTGCCAGCCGTAGTGCTTCGCGAGGAAGCCGTCGAGGCCGTCGGACACACCGGCGAGCGCGAAGACGACCAGCGCCCAGCCGAACTCGCGCTCCAGTAACAGCAGCACGACCGGGATCACCGCGAGCAGGCGCAGGAAGCTGATGATGTTCGGTAGGTCCCTGATCCTCAGCATGGCGGGTGTGGTCTGGCAGGCGGCCCTGGCACCGGAGGACCGATCCGCTCAAAGTTTAGTCCCCAACCCCGGCCGGGGTCAGTACCTGCCCGCGTGAGCCGGCTGATAGAATGCGCCCGCACTCGCACCCGGAGCCTGCCGTGTCCAACACCGATCCGCCCGCCCTGAGCTACCGCGACGCCGGGGTCGACATCGACGCCGGCAATGCCCTGGTCGAGCGGATCAAGCCGCTCGCCGCCGCGACCTTCCGCCCCGGCGTGCTGACGGGCCTCGGCGGATTCGGGGCGCTGTTCGAGCTGCCGATCGAGCGCTACCGCCGCCCGGTGCTGGTCTCGGGCACCGATGGGGTCGGCACCAAGCTCAAGCTCGCCATCGAGCTTGGACGCCACGACGGCATCGGCATCGACCTGGTGGCCATGTGCGCCAACGACATCCTGGTCGCCGGCGCCGAGCCGCTCTTCTTTCTCGATTACTACGCGACCGGGCGGCTCGACGTCGAGGTCGCCGCTGCCGTGATTGCCGGCATCGCCCGCGGCTGCGAGCTCGCCGGCTGCGCCCTGACCGGCGGCGAGACCGCCGAGATGCCCGGGATGTACGCCGAGGGCGACTATGACCTCGCCGGCTTCTGTGTCGGGATCGCGGAGAAGGACGAGCTCCTCAACCCCGATCGGGTCCAGCCCGGCGACGCCCTGATCGCCCTCGCCTCCTCCGGCCCGCACTCCAACGGCTACTCGCTGATCCGCAAGGTGCTGGCCATCTCCAGGGCGGAGCTCGATCAGCCCCTCGAAGGGGTGCCGCTCAGCGAGCGCCTGCTTGCCCCGACCCGGATCTACGTCAAGCCGGTGCTCGCCCTGATGCGGGAGCTGCCGGTGCACGCCATGGCCCACATCACCGGCGGCGGGCTGACGGAGAACCTCCCCCGCGTGCTGCCGCACGGGGTGCAGGCGGTGATCGACCTCGCCTCCTGGCGGCGCCCGGCCGTGTTCGACTGGCTGCAGGCCCAGGGGGGCATCGCCGAGGCGGAGATGCTGCGCACCTTCAACTGCGGCGTCGGGTTGGTGCTCTGCGTTCCCGCCGACGACAGCGAGCGCGCTTGCACGCGGCTCGCCGAGCTTGGCGAGCAGGCCTGGCCGATCGGCTCGATCGACGCGAGCGAAGGCGCACCCGAGGTCCGCTTCGTCAACGGGACGACGCAATGACAGCCGCGACCCCAATGCCGGTGGTGGTCCTCATCTCCGGCAGCGGCAGCAACCTCCAGGCACTGATCGACGGGGCGCTCAGCGGCGCGTTGCCGATCTCGATCCGCGCGGTGATCAGCAACGAGCCCGAGGCCTTCGGGCTGATTCGCGCGCGGCGCGCCAGGATCGAGGGGCGCGTGCTCAACCACCGCGACTTCCCCACCCGCGCCGCCTACGACCGGGCCCTGGTCGACCTGATCGACGGCTATCGGCCGGGGCTGCTCGTGCTCGCAGGCTTCATGCGCATCCTCACCCCCGCCTTCGTGGCCCGCTATCGGGGACGGATGCTCAACATCCACCCCTCGCTGCTGCCGAGCTACCGCGGCCTGCATACCCACCAGCGCGCCCTCGACGCCGGCGAGACCCTCCACGGGGCGAGCGTGCACTTCGTCACCGAGGAGCTCGACGGCGGTCCGCTGGTGCTCCAGGCGCGTGTCCCGGTCCACCCGGGAGACGACGCCGCGACCCTCGCCGTCCGTGTCCTGGAGCAGGAGCACCGGATCTACCCCCAAGTCGTGCGCTGGTTTGCCGAGGGTCGGCTGGTCCTCGGCCCGGACGGGCGGCCGCGGCTCGACGGGCAGGTCCTGGCGGAGCCGCTGCTCCTCGATCAGCTGACCCAGGCCCAGGCGACCGCCGCCCAATGACGCGCCACGCGCGCCGACTGCTGTGTGCCCTCGCGCTCTGCGTCAGCGCGCCCGCAATCGCCGATCCCGCCCCACTGCCGCCCCACCGCGCCGAGTACCTCCTGACCCGCGACGGCCTGCCCGTCGCCGATATGGTGATGGACCTCGGTCTCACCCCGGACGGGGGCTATGTCTACCGCGCGGAGACCCGGCCGCATAAGGCGGTCGAGCTGATGAGGAGCCTATCCCAAGACATCGGCGCGGGGGCACGCCTGGAAGAGTTGAGCAGCGGGCGCATCGTCGCCGGCCGCTTTCGGCCCGATCAGTACCGCCATCGCCGCGACAACGACGACCGGCGCACCCTGACCATCGGCTTCGACTGGACCACGGGGCGGGCCGCCATCAGCAGCGCGGACCAACCATGGACCATGAAGGTCCCGCCCGACGCCCAGGACAAGCTCGCCGTGCTGCTCGCCCTGCGCGCCGATCTGGCCGCGGGACGAGGGGACCTGAGCTATCGGGTCGCCGATGGCGGCCGGCTCAAGACCTACCGCTACCGGAAAGAAGGCACGGACGAGACGGCGGCGGCGGGCGCTTCCTGGGCCACCGTCCAGTTGACCCGGACGAAGGACGAGGGGGCTATCGACTACCGGCTCTGGCTCGCACCAGCACTTGCGTACCTCCCGGTGCGGGTCGAGCGCACCGAGAACGGCAGCCACTACCGCATGGAGCTGACGGCCATCGACCCGGCAGCCAAGCCGCAGGCCCAGTGATTGAGCCCGGCCGACGAGGTCAGGGAGGCCCTGGCCGCTCGCTCAATGCTCGCACTTGTCGAGCTTCTCGCGCGCCCCCGGGATGACCGAGAGCAGGAAGGTCGAGATCAGGACGATCGGTGCCAGGATGATCAGGACCAGGGCAAAGAAGAGCACAATGTGGCGGATGTGGAGCACGTCTGGCACCACGTGCTCGGCGGCGAGCAGGAGCAGGATCGCGCCGACTAGGAATACCGCCGAGACCGTCACCCCTTCGCGCATGGTCTTGCAGCCAAGGACCAGCAGCCGCACCGCCATCGTGCACCCTCCCCGCTCTGGCGCGCCCCGGCGCGCACGTGAACCGGGCCGCGACAGCTCGCGGCCTGGCTGGGATGCTAGCACGAAGCCGCGACCTGTCGGCAGGCCTAGCTGCCCTGGCCGACGACCGAGAGTCTCACCCACGCGTAGTCGGAGACAGGGTCAAGGGTCCAGCGCGGGTCGCTGGCGATGCGCACGCGGCACTCGCTCACCCCGGAGAGCTCGCGCAGGGTGTCCGCGACCCGTGTGGGCAGCTCCAGGATTCCAGGATGACCCCGGCTGGAGAAGGCGAGGTCGATACGGACCTAGCCCCCATCGCCGATCGCCACCGCATACACCATTCCCATGTTCATCATGGTCGACGTTCGGGGTAGCGAGGTCGGGGATGGTGGTCAAGGCGCCCCAGACGCGCCGCTCCAGGGCCTTGCGCTGGGGCGGTGGGCCTCTCTACCGCCCATGTTGTCGCCTCAGCAGGAGGCGCCCGGGGCGCACAACTGGATGTGCTGGACCAGTGGGAGGTCGGGACGGCGCGCCCACTCCATGGTCGAGCCGTCGTAGAGCCGCGCCTGCTCGTTGCCGAGGACCGCGTAGGCCGCGAACCAGGTCAGCGCGGCACGGTTGCCGGAGTGGCAGAAGTGCACCTGCTCCCCCTCGGTGCCGATGCCGCGCGCGGCGAATAGGGCCTTGAGCGCATCGGGGCTGCGCATGCTCGCCGAGCCGTCGACCGCGATCCAGTCGTGGGGAAGGTGGTCGGAGCCCGGGATGGTCCCAGGCCGCTCCGCCTTGGAGCCGGTGAACAGGCCCACGAACTCCCCTTCGCTGCGCGCGTCGACGAACTCGGCACCGGCATCGAGCCGCTCCTTGGCGGTCTCCGCGGTGATGATCTGGGACGCGTCGACGTTCGCGGTGTACTGGACGCGCTCCGGGCGCTGGTTGCCGGCCTGCACCGGATTGCCGGCCTGGGCCCAGGCGACCAGCCCCCCATCGAGCACCGCGACCGGGCCATGGCCGAGGACCTTGAAGGTCCAGAACACCCGGGCCGCCGCCGCCAGATCGCCCGCGCCGCGACCGGTCGGCACGATGACGACGGTGCTCGCGTTGTCGATCCCGAGTCCGCCGATCAGGTCCTCGAGCTGCGTGACCGGCGGCAGCATCGACGGCGCCTTGGGGTCCTTGGAGCTGGTGCGCCAGCGTGCGTAGGGCGCGTTCACCGCGCCCGGGACGTGGAAGCGCGCATAGTCCTCCGCCTCCTGGATGTCGAGTACACGCAGCTCGGGACGTTTCAGGTTGGCGGCGAGCCAGTTGGCGTCGACCAGGGACAGGACCTCAGCGGCCACCGCGGGCGGGACGGAGAGCACGAACAGCAAAGCGAGCGAGAGGATGATCTGCATGGCGGAGACCTCGGAGATAGGCTGGCGGGCGAGCCGCCGACCTGCGGCAGATGGGCACCCGGCGAACGGGCTTCAAGCACCGGCGGGGGCCGGTCGGGCGCGCTAGTCGCCGCCGCCCTTGGTCCGCGCGCCTGGGGGTACCGCCGCGGCAAACAGCTTCTGGAACGCCTCCCAGGAGGCCAGGGTGCCGCTGACATAGGGCTGAAAGAGCTTGATCGGATCGTAGCCCTCGGCGCCCTCGCGCATGCGCTGGCGGATATCATCCATGAGCTGGCGCTGAAAGTCCTCGACGTCCGGCAGTCCGAAGAGCTTGCGCATCTCCTCGGGGGTGATATCGATATCGATCTTGAGGTTCATCGGCGGTTCCCCAGTGACGTGAGTCGCGCAACTCTCGCCCACCCCAGGACGGTGCGCAAGTGCCCGGGCCGCCGGTGGCCAACCGTCGCCGTCGAGGCTGGATCGAACGGGCCCTCCGGCACGGCAGGAGCGGCCCCGTTGGCCGCTTCCCGGCGCTTGACTTAGAAGACGGTTGCTCAGTGGCGGCTAGTGCGCGGGGGCGAAGGCTCGGACTGCGCGGGGTCCTCCACCGCCAGGGTGCGGCGCACCCGCCGGCCGATCAGGGCACAGGCCTTCTCGAACGCCTGCTCGGCGTGGCGGCCATTCCAGTCCCACTCCAGCGGCGAGGCGCTGGTGGGGATCTGCCAGTGACCGGTGGTCAGGATCTGACCGATGCGGATCTCGACGGTCCAGTCGTGCCAGACGGTCTCGGGGTCCTCGTCCTCGTAGAACTCTTGCTCCACCAGCCGGACGTAGCTGCCGGCGTCGTCCATCGCGAGCACATTGGACAGGACCAGCTTGTCATCGATGCAGCTCGACCAACCGGTGTGCACGGCGGAGGCGGTGTGCATCAGGGCGTGGATCAGGAGCGAAGGGGTCAGGGCGAGCGGCAACGGGCTGTCCCAGTCGGGCTCGGAAGGATCGCTGTCTGGATTCATACGGCGCTCAACGGGGTCGACAGGCCGGCGCACCACCGGCTCCGCGGCTATGATGACGGAAGCCCCGCACCCGGCACAAACCCAATGGGCACCGCATGTCTGTGCTACTCGATCTCAGCATCTTCCCCACCGATCAGGGCGAGGGCGTCAGCGCATTCGTCGCCCCGGTCGTCGACCTGATTCGCGCCAGCGGCCACCCCTACCGCCTCTCGGCGATGGCCACGATCGTCGAGACCGCCACCGTGGCCGAGGCCCTCGACCTCATCGCCCGGGCGAACGAGGTCCTGACCCGGCTCGGCTGCGGGCGCATCTACGCCACCGCCCGATTCGACATCCGTTCGGGCCCGCTCGGACGGCTCGGGGCCAAGGTCGAGGCAGTCGAGCGGCGGATTGGGCCAGGGATCACCTGATGCCGAGGCCGGTGGGGGCGCACGCGTGAAGGTTGCGGTGCTGTCCGATATCCAGGGCAACCTCCCGGCCCTGGCGACGGCGGTGGAGGACATCCTGGCCTGGGATCCGGACCTTGTCGTCATGGCGGGCGACCTGGTCAACCGGGGCCCGGACAGCCGCGGCTGCCTGGAGCGGTTTGATACCCTGCGCCGCTCGCGGGGCTGGCTCCCGGTGGCCGGCAACCACGAGGTCTGGGTGCTGCGCTGCGGGCAGGAGCCGCCCGCTGACGCCCTCGCCGCCGAGCTGCGCGCCTTCGCCGACTGGACCTTCCGCCAAGTCGCGGACCTCATCGAGCGGCTCGCCGGCTGGCCGGATCATCTCTGCTTTCACGACGGCGGTGCCGACACCTGGGTCCATGTCACCCACGGCACCCTGGCCGGCAACCGCGACGGCATCTCGCAAAGCGTTCCCGACCAGGACCTGATGGGTAAGCTGCCATCGGGGGTCGCCCTCTTCGTCACCGCGCATACCCACAAGCCGCTCAAACGCCGGCTGGGCGGGACGGAGATCCTCAACGTGGGCTCGGTCGGCTCCCCCTTCGACGGCGATCCGCGGGCGAGCTACGGGCGCCTCGAGCTGCGCGGTGGGTGCTGGCACACCCACATCTTGCGCCTCGCCTACGACCGGGAGGAGAGCCGGCGGCGGTTCGAGGACTCGGGGTTTCTCGATCAGGGTGGCCCGCTCGCCCGCATCCTCTACGAGGAGTGGTGGCGCGCGCGTCTCCTCCTGCCGGGCTGGAAACAGCGCTACATCGACGCGGTGCGCTCGGGCGGGCTGAGCCTCACGGCCGCAGTGGACGACTTCCTCGCCGGGTTGGACTGAGTCGTCGCGACAACGACACCGTCCGTTGCAGGCTCGGGAGCGGCCTCAGCGGCAGTATGCCAATCCGCGGCAGAGGGGCCCGACCGATGGCAAGCGCTCCCCGAGTCGGCAGACCTTGCACACGACCCTCCGGTTGACCGCGTAGACTAGGACACCGCTCGCGATCAGCGCCCAAAACACCGCCTGAGCCCAGAAGTAGTCCGTCAGGCCTTCGGGGCCGTAGGTCAGGTGGGTGAGGAGCGCGAATGACAGGGCGGAAACCAGACCGACAAGGATCGGAAACATGGATTGTTACCTCTCTACAACACTGTTGCCTAGAATATATTAGCGTTCGCTAATAAACGCAAGCTCCCGAGCCCAGCGCCGTTCCGCCTCTCAGGGCCATCGGTCGAAAGAGGTGGCTGGTCCGGGCGCGCGCCGTGAGCCCGATCGGCCACAAACGCGAACGCCGCTTGCGCGGCGTCCTTGGGTCTACTGCTTCACCGCTTCCCGTCGCGGGCGGGTCTTTCCGTAACGGCCGCAGTCGAGCTTGCCGCGGCGGCTACGTCGGTCACCTCTGCCCATGTTGCGCGCCGTCAAAAACACGCTCGACACCTCCAAAGGCCGCGCAACCCAGGGCCAGCCACGCATGCTCAGCAAGGCTCGGATGCCCCCTCCTCGCCCTCACCGAGCCGCAGGCTCACCCGAACCAGCTCCGGCTCCCCCACGACTGGCGCCTGGATGAAGCCGAGCGCCGCGCAGAGCTTGAGCATGGGGCGATTCTCCCGCAGCACGTCACCGTGCACCTCGCGCACCCCCCTGCCGCGCGCGTAACCGAGGATCCGGCACATGAGGAGTCGCCCGAGCCCCAGCCCGGTCATGTCGTGACGGACGATGATCGCGTACTCCGCCCGCTCGTTGTCGGGGTCGGCGATGAGTCGGACGACCCCGTGGATCGGGCTGCGCCCGGGGATCCCGGGGTCGGCAAGGACCAAGGCCATCTCGCGGTCGTAGTCGATCTGGGTAAAGCGCGCGGCGGTCACGTGATCGAGCGTCTTCAATGGCACGAAGAAGCGCAG
Organism: Chromatiaceae bacterium; assembly: GCA_025458165.1. Lineage (GTDB taxonomy): Bacteria > Pseudomonadota > Gammaproteobacteria > Chromatiales > Chromatiaceae > JALOTB01. The sequence goes on from JALOTB010000007.1 coordinate 12,793, forward strand.
CCGGATCTCCTCCGGGGTCAGGCGCGCGAAGGCCTCCCGCAGGGCCGGCTCGTCCTCCGGGCGGATCGGTCGGAGCAGCAGGACGCGCCCGTCGGCGAGCTTGAGCGTCTCCTCCAGCTCCTTGGGGTAGGGCCGGATCGCCAGGCGCGCGGTCCCGCTGGCTTGCGGGCACGCCACCCGGATGCGGGCGTCCAGGGCGACCACGCCGTACTGATCGGCCAGCAGCGGGTTGACGTCGAGCTCGACCACCTCCGGCAGCTCCACCACGAGCTGCGAGATCCGCACCAGGGCCAGGGCAACGGCGTCGATGCTCGCCCCGGGCATCCCCGAGCCGCCCCGCAGCAACCGGACGATGCGGGTGCGCGAGAGCATCTCCGCCGCCAGGCGCAGGTTGAGCGGCGGCAGGCCCAGCGCCTTGTCGTCGATCACCTCCACCGCGCTGCCCCCCTGGCCGACCAGGATCACCGGGCCAAACTGGGCGTCCTCGGAGACCCCGAGGATCAGCTCGTAGGCCCCCGGCCGGCGGACCATGGGCTGCACCGAGAAGCCCAGGATGGCGGCCTCGGGGCAGGCCTGGCGCACCCGATCGAGCATGCTCGACGCCGCGTCGAGCACGGCCTGCGGCCCTGCGAGATCGAGCGCCACCCCGCCGAACCTGGTTTTGTGGGTGATATCCGGCGAGAGGATCTTGAGCGCCACCGGGGCGCCGATCTGCGCCGCGCACGCCGCAGCCTCTTGCGGCGTCGCCGCCGCCTGGGTGGGCACCACCGGGATGCCAAAGGTCGCGAGGACCTCTTTGGCCTCGGGCTCGGTCAGCCACTCGCCGCCCGCGGCGAGCGCGGCCTCGACCAGCGCCCGCGCCCTGGTGAGATCGGGCCGGAAGTCCTCGGGCGCGGAAGGCGGCGTCTCCATCAAGAGCTGCTGGCCGCGCCGGTAGTCGACCAGGTACATGAAGGCGCGCACCCCCTGCTCCGGGGTGTCGTAGGTGGCGATGCGGCTCGCCGCGAAGCGCTCGCGCGCCCCCTGGGCGGTCGCCTGGCCGACCCAGCTCGTGAGCACCGGCGGACCCCAGGATCCAACCAGGGCGCCGATCACCGCCTCCGCCGCCGCCTTCGCCGAGGCGACAGCGGTGGGGCAGTTGAGGACGAGGATCGCATCAACCCCGCGGTCCTTGCGCAGGATCGCGACGGCCTCCGCGTAACGGCTGCCGGTCGCGTCGCCGATGATGTCGACCGGGTTGCCGTGCGACCAGGTCGCGGGCAGCACCGCGTCCAGCGCACTCAGTGTCTCGGCGGAGAGCTCGGCCAGCCGGCCGCGGTGGTCGGCCAGGGCGTCGGCCGCGAGCACCCCGATGCCGCCGCCGTTGGTCAGGATCGCGAGCCCGTCGCCCTTGGGCGCGCGGGTGAGCGCCAGGGTCTGGACCGCGTCGAACAACTCCTCGAGCGTCAGCACCCTGAGCATCCCGGCGCGTCGAAAGGCAGCGTCGTAGACCGCGTCGCTGCCAGCCAGGGCCCCGGTGTGCGAGATCACCGCCCGCGCCCCCTCGGCGTGCCGCCCGGCCTTGACCACGATCACCGGCTTCATGCGCGCCGCGGCACGGGCCGCCGACATGAACTTACGCGCCTGGGTGACGGCCTCGACGTAGAGCAGGATCGCCATCGTGCTCGTGTCGCTCGCCAGGTAGTCGAGCATGTCGCCGAGGTCGACGTCGGCCATGTCCCCCAGGGAGACCAGGTGCGAGAAGCCGATCCCGCGCCCCTGGGACCAGTCGAGGATCGCCGCCACGATGGCACCCGATTGGGTGACGAAGGCGATCCCCCCGCGCTCGGGCGCGAGATGCGCAAAGCTCGCGTTGAGCCCCGCCCCCGGCACCAGGATGCCCAGGCAGTTCGGTCCGACGATGCGAAGCTGGTACGGTCGTGAGGCCGCCTGCATCGCGCGCTTGAGCTCGGCGCCGCGGGCGTCCCCGCCCTCCCCGAATCCGGCGGTGATGACCACCGCCGCCCGAGTGCCCACCCGCCCGAGCTGGTCGATCAGCCCGGGGACCACGTCGGGCGGGGTGCAGATCACCGCGAGATCCGGCGCCTGGGGCAGCGCGCTGACGTCGCCAAAGGTGCGCAGCCCGGCGACCTTGCGATGCTTGGGATTGACCGGCCAGATCGGCCCCGAGAATCCCCCGCGGATCAGGTTCTCGGTCACCAACGCCCCGATCGACCCCGGCCGCGTGCTGGCCCCGACTAGGGCGACGGAGCGGGGTGCGAACAAGCGGTCCAGGTGGCGCTGGGACATGGGCGGCTCCGTTCTCGCCGCAGGGGAGGCGGTCCGCGACTTGCCCCTGCCGATCGAGCGGTTAGTATTCGTAGGCGAGACCCTCTCTTGCAACCCGACGCCGCGGAGGAAGCCGTCGGATGGACAGCGTCAAATCGATCACGGCCGCCGGGCTGGCCGCCTCCCATTCTGCCCCGCCGCCAGTCCTCGTGCGCCTGCTGGAGCGGGCCGACGTGCGCTTCAACGGCGGTCGCCCCTGGGACATCCAGGTCCGCGACCCCTCGCTCTACCAGCGGGTGCTACGTCACGGGTCGCTCGGCTTCGGCGAGTCCTACATGGACGGTGCCTGGGAGAGCGAGCGCCTCGACGAGACCTTCGACCGGGTGCTCTCCGCCAACGTCGACCGGGAGCTGCACCTACTCACCCGGCTGCAATTCCTCGGGGCGATCCTGAAGAACCGGCTGGTCAACCGCCAGTCCCGCACCCGCGCCTTCGAGGTCGGCAAGCGCCACTACGACATCGGCAACGACGTCTACACGGCGATGCTCGACCCCACCATGAGCTATAGCTGCGGCTACTGGAAGGACGCGACGACACTGGAGGAGGCCCAGCTCGCCAAGCTGCGCCTGGTCTGCGAGAAGCTCCAGCTCGCCCCCGGCGAGCACCTGCTCGACATCGGCTGCGGCTGGGGCGGGCTCGCCCGGTTAGCGGCCGAGCGATACCGGGTGCGGGTCACCGGCGTCACCGTCTCGCGCGCCCAGGAGACGGTCGCGCGCGAGCGCTGCCGAGGGCTGCCGGTCGAGATCGCGCTCAAGGACTACCGCGAGATCCAGGGCCGCTTCGACAAGGTCGTCTCGGTCGGCATGTTCGAGCACGTCGGGCCGAAGAACTACCGCGACTACTTCGCCACCGTCGACCGCGTGCTGGCGAGCAATGGGCTCTTCCTGCTCCACACCATCGGCAACTACGACAGCCTTCGGGCGACCGACGCCTGGATCGACAAGTACATCTTCCCCAACGGCCGGGTGCCCTCGGCACGGCAGCTCACCGCCGCCATCGAGCCGACCTTCCTGATCGAGGACTGGCACAACTTTGGCCCCGACTACGACCGCACCCTGATGGCCTGGTGGCGCAACTTCGACGCCGCCTGGCCGAGCCTGTCCGGCAAGTACGACGAGCGCTTCTACCGCATGTTCAAGTATTACCTGAACGGCTGCGCCGGCTACTTCCGCGCCCGTCAGGGTCAGCTCTGGCAACTCGTGCTGGCCCGACGTAGCCGCCGCGGGGCCTACCGCGCCCCCCGGTGAGCCGCAAGCCCGCCCGGTCGGATGGGCTATTCGCCCCAGCGCCGGGTCAACCGGTGCGGCACCCCGAGGTGGTCGAGCGCCCGGGCGACCATGAAGTCGACGACCTCCGCGACCGTAGCGGGATTGAAGTAGAAGCCCGGATTGGCGGGCATGATGACGGCCCCGGCGCGGGCGAGCCGGAGCATGTTCTCCAGGTGGACGATCGAGAACGGGGTCTCGCGCACCACCAGGATGAGCTTACGACCCTCCTTTAGCGCCACGTCGGCGGCGCGGTCGATCAGGTCCTGGCAGGCCCCGGCGGCGATGGTCGCGAGCGTCCCGGTGGTGCAGGGGCAGACCACCATGGCGTCGGGCGGGTTGGTCCCGCTCGCCACCGGCGCGGTCCACTGCTGGCGCCCGAAGACGTGGAGCTGACCGGGCTCGGTGGCGAAATACTCGTTGAGAAAGGCCTCGGCCTCCGCCGGGCGGGCCGGGAGATCCAGCCCCGCCTCCATCTGCAGCACCACCTGGCCGGCCTGGGAGATCAGGAGATAGACCCGCACCCGGGCGGCGAGCAGGCATTCGAGCAGCCGCAGGCCGTACTGGACGCCCGAGGCCCCGGTGATGGCCAGGGCGACGGTCTTCTCCCAAGGGCTGGGGGAGGGATCGGACACGGCGGCGCTCAACGGGTAGCGCCCCCGGCCAGGGCGTCGAGCAGCCGCTGGTGGATGCCCTGGAAGCCGCCGTTGCTCATCACCAACACCTGATCCCCAGGCTCGGATTCGACGGCAACCTGCACGACCATGGGCTCGACCTGATCGAACACCCGGGCGCGTTCGCCGAGCGGCGCGAGCACCGCGGCGGCGTCCCATCCGAGGTCGGGCGGGGCGTAGACCAGCACGCGGTCGGCCAGGGCGAGCGCGGGGGCGAGCTCGGCGTTGTGCACCCCGAGCCGCATGGTGTTCGAGCGCGGCTCGAGCACCGCCCAGATCCGTCCGCCGTCGGTCCGCCCGCGCAGGCCGGAAAGCGTGGTGGCGATCGCAGTTGGGTGATGGGCGAAGTCGTCGTAGACCCGCACCCCGCCCGCCTCGCCGCGCAGCTCCATGCGGCGTTTGACCCCCGCGAAACGCCCGAGCGCCGCAATCCCCCGCTCGGGCGGCGCCCCGGCGTGGCGCGCGGCGGCGAGCACGGCAAGGGCATTGGCGATGTTGTGCTGGCCGGTCTGGTCCCAGTCGACCGTGCCTAGGTCCTCGCCGTCGAGACGCACCCGGAAGCGCGAGCCGTCGGCCGCGAGCGGCTCCGCGGTCCAGTCGCCGCCCGGTCCGGTCTGCTCCCGCGGGGTCCAGCAGCCCTTCGCCAGGACCTCGGCCAGCGCCCGGTCCGCGGCCGGGTGGACAATCAGCCCCGAGCCCGGCACGGTGCGGACCAGGTGGTGGAACTGGCGCTGGATCATCGCCAGGTTGTCAAAGATGTCGGCGTGATCGAACTCCAGGTTGTTGAGCACCAAGGTCCGCGGGCGGTAATGGATGAACTTGGAGCGCTTGTCGAAGAAGGCGGTGTCGTACTCGTCCGCCTCGACCACGAAGAAGGGTGCCGAGCCGAGCCGCGCTGAGACCCCAAAGTTCCTTGGCACCCCGCCGATCAGAAAGCCCGGATCGAGCCCGGCGTCCTCCAGAACCCAGGCGAGCATGCTCGACGCACTGGTCTTGCCGTGGGTCCCGGCGACCGCGAGTACCCAGCGCTCGCGCAGCAGGTGCTCGGCGAGCCACTGCGGACCGGAGGTGTAATTGAGCCCAAGGTCGAGCATGTGCTCCACCGCCGGGTTGCCGCGGGTCATGGCGTTGCCGACCACCACCAGGTCCGGGGCGGGGTCCAGGTGCGCCGGGGCGTAGCCCTCCATCAGCCCGATCCCGGCCGCGGCGAGCTGGGTGCTCATCGGCGGGTAGACGTTGGCGTCGGAGCCGGTCACCGGGTGACCGAGCGCGCGCGCCAAGAGCGCGATGCCGCCCATGAAGGTGCCGCAGATGCCGAGGATGTGCAGGTGCATGGTCAGGGGACGGCGAAGAGCGCGCCGGTCAGGTTGTAGGCGAGTAGGTCGTAGGCCAGGGCGATCACCGCCCCCTGCCCCAGGGTGAGTCCGAAGGTGTGCCGCAGGATGTGTCCGGTCACCAGCACGCTCCAGGCGATCAGGGCCAGAAACAGGAGCACGGCGAGCGCTGACTGCGGCTCGCCCTCCCCCGCGGGCGGGAGCAAGGCGACCGGGAGCGCGGCCGCCAGTCCGATCAGCGCCCCCGCGCCGAGCAGCGCGGTGGCCGTCTGGGTGAAGCGCGGGAGCCGGCCGGTGAAGTGCAGCGCGAGGTACAGGAGCATCAGCATCAGCGTGATCTCCACCCCACCGCGGGTCAGTCCGATGCCGGCGGAGATCCCCGCGGAAAGCGCGATGATGATCCCCACCACAAGATCCGCGCCCAGCGCCAGGCCCAGCAGGGCGGACGAGGCCGGGAGGTCCTGCGGTCCCTTGCGCAGCAGGCAGAGCTCGACGAAGAAATAGATCAGGGCCTGCACGCTGGGGCTCTCTCGGGCGGCGACATCACCGCCGGCATGATACGGACAACGCCCCGCGCACGCGACCGCACCACCAGGGGCTCAGGCCGGTGGCATGCGGCGAGCGAGCCCCGCACCGATCGCTACCAGGCCGAGCGCGAGCAGCACCGCCGGCCCGTTGCCGGCGGCGGCGAAGGGCGTCGCGCCCGTCCGGGGCTGGATCTCGGCGGTGAAGACGCCGCGCTCGAAGGCCGGCACGGTACCGAGCAACTGGCCGCTGTGGTCCATGATGGCGGAGATCCCGGTATTGGTCGCACGCACCAGGGCGCGCTCGCTCTCGCGCGAGCGCATGCGGGCGATCTCCAGGTGCTGGTGGGGCGCGAGCGAGTCCCCGAACCAGGCGTCGTTGCTCACGTTGATCAGATAGGCCGCATCCGGGAGGGCCTGGCGGACCTCGGCCGGGAAGGCGTCCTCGTAGCAGATCGAGGCCCCGGCGAGGTGCGGTCCGACCCGCAGCAGGGGACGCTCCGCCGTGCCCGCGCTGAAGTCCGACATGGGGACCTCGAAGGCCTCGGCGAGCGGGGCGAGCCAGGCCTTGAAGGGCATGAACTCGCCGAACGGGACCAGATGCCGTTTGAAGTACAGGTCCTCCCCGCTGCCGATCGCGATCAAGCCGTTGTAGTAGTCCCCGGTCTCCAGATTGAGCACGGGGATACCGATCACCAGCTCCGCGCCCGCCTCGCGCGCCTCCTCGGTCAAGGGCGTGATGAAGGCGTTGCGCACCTGGTGCAGGAAGTCCGGCACCGCCGTCTCGGGCCAGACGATGAGGTCGCTCCCGAAGCTCGCCCGGGTCAGCTCGACGTAGGCACGCAGCGTCGGGATGCGCGACTCGGGGTCCCACTTGAGCGACTGTTGTACGTTCGCCTGGACGACGGTCGCCCGCAGCGGCTCCCCGGCCGGCTGGGTCCACTCGATGCGCCCCAAACCCAAACCGCCAAGCCATAGCAGCGCGAGGCCTGCGAGCGCACCGGCCCGCGCACCACCGGACCGCATCACCGCGAGCCACAGGAGCCCACCGGAGAGCGCGACCGCGAGGCTCAACCCATGGACCCCCACGACCGGAGCCACACCTGCGAGCGGCGAGTCGATCTGCGAGTAGCCGACCGCAAGCCAGGGGAAGCCGGTGAAGAGCCAGCCGCGCAGCCACTCCGTGAGGACCCAGATGCCCGGGAAGACGAACAGCGCCCCGGCCAGCGCGGAGCGACCGGAGAGCCGACCGATCAGCCAGCCCGCCAATCCGTAGTAGAGCCCCATGCCGAGGACGAACAGGAAGGTCAGCAGGTGCGCAAGCCAGGCGGCCATGTTGCCGAACTCGTTCAGGCTGATGCGGATCCAGAGCACCCCGAAACCCATGAGCCCGACCCCGTAGGCCCAGCCGATCCAGAAGGCGCGCCGCGGCGACTGGCCCGCGAGCAGCCCGTAGGCGAGCGCGAGCGACAGCACGGCGAGCGGGAACCAGCCGAAAGGCGCGAAGGCGAGGACCGCGAGCGAGCCTGCCGCGGCCGAGATGGGGGCGAGCAGCACCAGGGGTTGGTTCGGGAACAGCAAAGTGGGGCTTCCGGTGGGCGGGGTCGGGCGGCTTTCTAGCAGCCCGACTCCGGGGGGTCAATGAGACGGCGGTCCGAGCGTCGGAGGTGGTGACCGGTCGAGGTCCCGCTGCACCGTTTCGACCGCGTCGATGATGACGAGGAACCGCTCGCCGAAGGAGGTAAAGTGGTACTCCACCCGGGGCGGGACCTCGGGGAAGGCGCGCTTCTCGATGATCCCGAAGCGCACCAGCTTGGTAAGCCGCTCATTCAGCACCTTGGTGGTCAGTCCGTCGACCCGCCGGCGCATGGCGCCCGGGCGCCGGACCCCGTCGCGGAGCAGGCGGATCACCGCGAGCGACCACTTGCAGCCGATGATCGACTCCACCATCCGCCCGACGTCGCCCGTCTCGTCCATCGACAGTTTTTTCTCCGCACGCATCCGCAAGATGCACCAGGAGGTGCCTAGGTTACCGGAAAGTGCTGACTGGTCAGGGCCCTTTGGGTGGTCTTCACTGTCGTCGCAGACACCACCCATAGAGGAGAACCGATATGCCCAGGCAACCACACGCCCAATCGCCGTCAACGCCGTTCCACCGACCGCAGCGGCGGCCGACTCCGCAGGTCTGGCCCCTGGCTGCGGCGCTCGTGCTGGGGGCCAGTCCGCTCGCGGCCCAGGACCCGATCGACTACCCCGAAGGATACAGGGGCTGGGCCCATGTGAAGACCCTGACGCTCCACGCCGGGCACGTGCTCGCGGATCCCTTCGAGGGCATCCACCACGTATACGCCAATCCGCCGGCCGTCACCGGCACCCAGGGCGGCGAGTTCGCGGACGGCTCGGTGCTCGTGTTCGACCTGCTCGCCGCCGTCAGCGAGGGCGAGGCGACCGCCGAGGGTAAGCGCAAGCTGCTGGCGGTGATGGTCAAGCACCGCGGCCGCTACCCCGCCACCGGCGGCTGGGGCTTCGAGGCCTGGGCCGGCGACAGCCGAAGCGAGCGTCTGGTCACCGACGGCGGGGCCTCCTGCTTCGACTGCCATACCTCCCAGGCCCAGTCGGACTACGTCTTCAGCCGCTGGCGGGACTGAGCGGCCAGCGCGCCGGCGAGCCGATCCTCAGTCGTAGCGCTCGTCCTTCCAGCGCCGGAGCGCCGTGAAGACCTCGGCGTTGGTCGCGAGCGCTCGCCCCGCGGCCTGCTCGGCCGCGGCCCGCACCTGCGGGACCGAGGTACGCAGGAAGGGATTGGTGGCCAGCTCTTCGGCGAGCCGGGAGGGGACGGTCGGCCGGTCCGCGTCGCGCAGGCGCTGCGCCTGCGCCAGCCGCTCGCCGATCGTCGGGCTCTCGGGCTCGACCCAGCGGGCGAAGCCGAGGTTGGCGAGGGTGTACTCGTGCGCGCAGTAGACCAGGGTCTCAGGCGGCTGGGCCGCGATCCGCTCCAGTGAGGCGGCGAGCTGCTCGAAGGTCCCGTCGAAGACCCGCCCGCAGCCGGCCGCGAACAGGGTGTCGCCGCAGAAGAGCGCCCCGCCGCCGAGATAGGCGATGTGACTCGCCGTGTGACCGGGCACCGCAAGCACGCGAAATCGCGTCGCGAGCCCGGGGACGACGACCTCGTCGCCCTCGCCCACCACCCGCGTGAGGCCCGGGATGCGCCGATCCGAGGGACCGAAGACCAGGGCCCGCGGAAAGGCCGCCTTGAGGTCGAGCACCCCGCCGGTGTGGTCGTGGTGGTGGTGGGTGATCAGGATCGCGCCGAGGTCGAGCCCCGCCTCGGCGAGCGCATCGAGCACCGGCTCCTCGTCGCCCGGGTCGACCACCGCCGCGCCGGTGCTCCCCGGCTCGGTCAGGAGCCAGATGTAGTTGTCCTCGAACGCCGGGATGGGCGAGACCTCGAGCACCGGATCACCCGCCCGCAGCGGCGACACGGCCAGGGGCGCCGGCCGAGAGGCTCTCCCACGCCGCGCGCACCGAAGTCTCGATGCCAGCGGCGTCGAGCCCGCAGGCCACGAGCTGCTCCTCGGGCGAGGCCTGATCGAGGAAGACATCCGGCAGGCCGAGATGCAGACAGCGTACCAGGATCCCCCGCCGCGCCAGGACCTCGGCGACCGCCGAGCCGGCACCGCCGGCGACCGCGTTCTCCTCCAGGGTGACGACCAGCTCGTGGGTCGCGGCCAGCTCTTCGATCAGGTCCTCGTCCAGCGGCTTGACGAAGCGCATATTGGCCACCGTCGCGTCCAGGGCCTCGCCGACCGCGAGCGCCGGGGTGAGCAGGCTGCCGAAGGCCAGCAGGGCGATCCCCCGCCCCTCCCGGCGGACCTCGCCGACGCCGATCGGCAGGGTCTCCAGTCCGGGTCCGGTCGCCAGCCCACGTCCCGAGCCGCGCGGATAGCGCACCAGGGCCGGACCCGGGTGCTCCAACGCCGTCTGCAGCATGCGCCGGCACTCGACCTCGTCCGATGGGGCCATGATCACCAGGTTCGGGACGGCCCGGGTGAAGCTGAGGTCGAAGCTCCCGGCGTGGGTCGCCCCGTCGGCCCCCACAAGCCCGGCACGGTCGACGGCAAAGGTCACGTCCAGGCCCTGCAAGCAGACGTCGTGCACGAGCTGGTCGTAGGCCCGCTGCAGGAAGGTCGAGTAGATCGCGACCACCGGCTTCATCCCCTCGCAGGCGAGGCCGGCGGCCAGGGTCACCGCGTGCTGCTCGGCGATACCGACGTCGAAATAGCGCTCCGGGAAGCGTGCAGCGAAGTCGCTGAGGCCCGAGCCCTCGCACATCGCCGGGGTGATGCCGATCACGCGCGGGTCGCGCTCGGCGGCCTCGCACAACCACTGGCCGAAGACCTGGGTATAGGTCAGGGCCCCGCCGCTCTTGCGCATGGCGCCGGTGCTGCGGTCGAAGGGGGTGACCCCGTGGTACGTCACGGGTTGGCCCTCAGCAGGCTCGTAGCCGCGCCCCTTTTGGGTGACGACGTGCAGGAGCCGAGGCACGACCATGGTCTTCATGTTGCGCAGGGTCGCGACCAGGGTCGGGATGTCGTGGCCGTCGATCGGGCCGATGTAGTTGAAGCCGAGCTCCTCGAAGAGCGTGCTCGGCATCAGCATGCCCTTCATGTGCTCCTCCCAGCGACCCATCAGCTCGCGGATCTGCGGCAGGCCGCGCAGCGCCGACTTGCTGCCCTCGCGCACGCTGGTGTAGAGCTTGCCCGAGAGGAGCCGGGCGAGGTGCCCACTGATCGCCCCGACGGGGGGGGAGATCGACATCTTGTTGTCGTTCAGGATCACCAGGAGGTCGAGGTCGAGCGGACCGGCATGGTTCAGCGCCTCGAAGGCCATGCCGGCACCCAGGGACCCGTCGCCAATCACCGCCACTACGTCGCGCCGCTCGCCCTTGCGCTGGGCGGCCACCGCCATGCCGACCGCGGCGCTGATCGAAGTGCTGGAATGGCCGACCCCGAAGCTGTCGTAGGGGCTCTCGCTACGCTTGGGGAACCCAGAGATGCCCCCCTTCTGGCGCAGGGTCGCCATTCGCTCGCGCCGGCCGGTGAGGATCTTGTGCGGGTAGGCCTGATGGCCGACGTCCCAGATCAGACGGTCATCCGGGGTGTCGAGCACATAGTGCAGTGCGATGGTGAGCTCCACCACCCCGAGACCCGCGGCGAGGTGCCCGCCGGTGCGTGACACACTCTCGATCAGGAAGCCGCGCAGCTCCTGCGCCAAGACCGGCAGCTCGGCCTCGGGGAGCCGGCGCAGATCGGCTGGGGCATCGATGGTGCTGAGCAGTGGGTAGCGTCCGGCGGCTGGGCGCGAATCGCCCTGGAAACGGTCGGGCATCGGTAGAGATCGGCGTTGTCGGGGGACAGGTTGCTAAGTGTAGTCGAAGCAACGCCCTGGGGCGGGTGCCTCGCTTGGATCGCAGCAGTTCGAAATTCGGATCGTCGGCACCAGAAATGACACAACCAAGATCGGGTGTCGTCGGCAACGCCGTCGTCCCGGCACGGAATGCCGGGACCCAGAGGTCAGGGAAGGTGAGGCTGCGACTAGGCTCCGACGCAGCGATCAAAGACCCGCTACGCCTCGCCGCCAACTTGCCGTCCATTGCCCCTGGATTCCGGCAATCCATGCCGAAATGATGGCTTGGGCACAGGAGCGAGTGGGCGGCGGTGATCCCGCGCCGAGTCGATCTCCTGCCGGCGAAGGCTCCGCGCGCGAGGCGTGACCGGGCGACTCGGGGGTCTGCCGAATGGATCGAACAACAACCAGGTCGCGCAGCGCTAGGCCACGCCGCCGGGCTCGCGCAACCCTGGGGTCTGAGCGCCGGCGAGTGCGATGGAGAAACGCGTGCCCTGCCCGTCCGAGGCCACCGCGATGCGGCCACCATGCGCGTCGACGATCGACTTGACGATCGCCAACCCCAGTCCGGCCCCTTCGGCCTCACGGCGGCGCGCGGGGTCGAGCCGGTAAAAGCGGTCGAAGAGCCTCGGGAGGTGCTCGGGTGGGATGGGCTCGCCCGGGTTCTCGACCGAGATCCGCGTCACCCGGCCCTCGTCGCTCAGGCGCACCCGCACCTCGGCGCCGGGGGGCGTGTGCCGGATGCCGTTGGTGAGCAGATTGCTGAGTGCCCGGCGCAGCATCAGCCGGTCCCCGAGGACCGGGCGGCCGCCCCCCTCAAGGACCAGCCGCACACCCCGTTCCTCCGCCCAGGCGTCCAGGTAGTCGAACAGGGCGCGGACCTCGGCGGCGAGATCGACCGGCGCGGTGCTGGGCCGAAGCTGGCCGTTGTCAGCCTGGGCGAGGAAGAGCATGTCCCCGACCATCTGGGCCATGCGCTCGTACTCCTCCAGGCTGGAGTAGAGCACCTCGCGGTACTCCTCGATGTCGCGCGCCTCGGAGAGGGCGACCTGGGTCTGCACCATCAGGTTGCCGATCGGCGTGCGCAGCTCATGGGCGATATCGCCGGAGAACTCCGACAGACGCCGAAAGCTGTCCTCCAGCCGCGCGAGCATGGCATTGAAGGCCAGCACCAGGGTCTCGATCTCCGGCGGGACGCGGATCTGCGGCAGGCGGGCGTCGAGCCGGTTGGCGTCTAGGCTCGCCGCGAGCGCCGTGACCCGCCGCAGCGGGGTGAGCCCCGCCCGGGTCGCCGCCCAGCCGAGTGCCGCGGTAACCAGCGCGGCGAGCGTCATGGCGGCGACCAGGGTGCGCCGGAAGCCGGCCATGAAGTCCTGGTGGTGGCTGATATCCAGCGCGATCGCGACCCTGTAGGTCGCCGAGCCCGGAAGCCCGCTCGGCGCCCCCGCGGCGAGGCCGCGGAACGCCCGCCCGCCCTCGCGCCACTCGACCCAGTGCTCGCGCGCGGACGGGACGGCGGCGAGCGCGCTGGCCGGGACCTGGACGCCGGCAGTGCTGAACCAGGGCGCGCCGTCCGGCCCCTGGACGCGGACCGCCAGCCCATGGTGACCGACCAGGGCCGCTTCGAGCTGCCTGGGCAGGGCCGCAAGGGCCTCCGGGGTGCTGGACCTGGCGAGCAGGTTGCGCACCAGGGCGACCTTGCCCCGAATCTCCTGCTGGTCCATCTCGAGGAAATGGTGCTCGACCGAGCGCGCCACGACCCAGCCGACCGCGAGCAGCACCAGCGCCGCGGCCAGGGCGAAGAGCAGGCTGAGCCGCGCGGTGAGCGACAAGCCCCTCAATCCGGCTCCTCCAGCACATAGCCCATGCCGCGCACGGTCTGGATCAGCTTGGGCCCGAAGCCCTCGTCGACCTTGGCGCGCAGGCGGCGCACCGCGACCTCGATCACGTTGGTGTCGCTGTCGAAGTTCATGTCCCAGACCGAGGAGGCGATGAGGCTCCTTGGCAGCACCTCGCCGCGCCGGCGGACGAAGAGCTCCAGCAGGGCGAACTCCTTGGCCGTGAGGTCGATCCGCCGGCCGCCGCGGGTGACCCGCCGGCGCAGCAGGTCGATCTCCAGGTCGGCGACCCTAAGCTGGGTCGGCTCAGGCGCGCCGCGGCCGCGGCGCAGCAGGGTGCGCACCCGCGCCAAGAGCTCGGCGAAGGCAAAGGGCTTGACCAGGTAGTCGTCGGCGCCGAGCTCCAGGCCCTTGACGCGGTCGTCCACCTGATCGCGCGCGGTGAGGAAGAGGACCGGCAGCCCCCGCCCCGCCCGCCTTAGCCCGTCGAGCACCTCCCAGCCGCTGAGCCCGGGGAGCATGACGTCCAGAATCACCAGGTGGTACTCCTCGGCGAGCGCCTGATGCAGGCCGCCGCGCCCGTCGCGGACCAGGTCCGTGACGAAGCCGGCCTCGCTCAGGCCCTGGCGAAGGTAGTCCCCGGTCTTGGGCTCGTCTTCGACGATGAGGATCTTCATGCTGCCATCGCACGCGGGCGGATCGGTCTAACTTACCGATTTGTCATCTGGGCGTCAGCCTGGTGACGGGTGGCGGCCCCATACTCCGGGCGCAAGGACGCGGTCCGTAGACCAGTAACCAACCAGAACGACCCGATGCTCAGAGCCCTCACCCTCGGCCTAGCCCTTCTGGCGAGCCCGCTTCCCGCCCACGAGGGCCACGACCATGGCCCGCCGCCAGCCGAGCCGACCGCGCAGGTCCTGGCGCCGCGGGTGGCGGCCGAGTCCGCGGACTTCGAGCTGGTCGCCATCCTGGCGGACGGCCTGCTCAAGATCTATCTCGACGACTTCGCGACCAACGCCCCGATCGAGAGGGCCGAGCTGGAGGTCGAAGGCGGCGCCTTCCGGGCCGAGGCGCGGCACCTCGGAGACGGGGTCTACGAGCTCGACCCCGGACCGCTCGCCCAACCCGGCGCCCATGAGCTGATCTTCACCGTCCAGACCGCCACCACGGCCGATCTCCTGCTCGGGAGGCTGGAGGTGCCGGACGAGTCGGCCGAGCTGGCCGAGACCGGAGGCCAGGACCACGCCTGGTATGAGTCGGTCCCGCTACTGCAGGGGGCGGTCGTCGTGCTCGCCCTCTGCGCGCTGGTCCTCCTCGCCTGGCGCGACCGGCGCGCGCCCCCCGCCATCGGCCTGCTGGCGGCGGTGCTCCTCGCCTGCGCGCTCGCCGACCTCGGCAGCCCGAGGTCGGCCCTAGCCCACGAGGGCCACGACCACGGCGAGCCCGCTGCCCTCCCCCCCACTGCCGCCGCCAACACCCCCATCCGCCTGCCGGACGGAAGCCTCTTCGTCCCCAAGCCGGTGCAGCGTCTGCTGGGGCTCCGCACCGCGCGGGCGGCGCCCGGGGAGTGGCCCGACACCTTTACCCTGACCGGGCACGTGATCCCAGACCCGAACGCCAGCGCCCTGGTCCAGGCCCCGCTGCCGGGGCGTATCGAGCTGCCGGAGACGGGCCTGCCGCTGCTCGGCGAGCGCGTAGAGCAGGGTCAGACCCTTGCCTACCTGGTGCCGATCCTCGACGCGGTGGATCGCACCACCCTGCTCGCCGAGGTCGCCGAGCTCGACGGGCGCATCCGCATCCTGGCGCGGAACCTGGAGCGCCTGCGCCAGCTCGGGGCCAACGCCCCGCGCCAGGAGCTGGAGCAGACCGAGACCGAGCACGAGAGCCTGGTCGCCCGGCGCGCCGCCATCGTCGACAGCCTCGAAGAGCGCCTGCCGCTCACCGCCCCGGTGGCCGGGGTGCTCGCCCTGCGCAACGCCACCCCGGGCCAGATCGTCTCTGGCCGAGAGACCCTGTTCAGCCTGGTCGACCCCGAGCGCCTGTGGGTCGAGGCCCTGCTCTACGACACCGACCACGCGACCCACTTCGTCGCCGCGACCGCACGGACGGCCGAGGGCCGGGAGCTGCGCCTCACCCCGCTGGGGGGCGGCTATGAGCTCCGCGGTCACGCCCTACCCATCCAGTTCCGCATCGAGCCCGACCCGACCGGGCCCGACGAGCCCTACCTGGTGGTGCGCCAGCCACTGAGCGTCACCGCGCAGATGCACCACGGCAGCCGCGGCCTGCGCATCCCGACCGCCGCCATCCAACGCGGCACGGACGGGCGCGACCGGGTCTGGCTTCACGTGCGCCCGGAGCACTTCCGCGCGGCCGCAGTCGAGGCCCGCGACCTCGGCGGCGGCTACAGCGTGGTGACCCAGGGGCTCGCGGCCGGCGACCGGGTGGTCACCCAGGGCACCGCCCTGCTCCACCAGGTGCGCTGAGGCCGAGACGGTGTTCGAGCGCATCGTCACGGCGAGCCTCCGCCAGCGCCTGCTGGTCCTGGCCGCGACCCTCATCCTGATCGGCTACGGGATCTACCAGGCGCGGCAACTGCCGGTCGACGTCCTGCCGGCGCTCGACAAGCCCACGGTCACCCTGATGAGCGAGGCCGAGGGCATGGCCCCCGAGGAGGTCGAGCAGCTCGTCAGCTTCCCGCTGGAGGCGGCGGTCAAGGGCCTGCCGGGGGTGACTCGGGTGCGCTCGGTCTCGGGTGTGGGGCTCTCCGTCGTCTATGTCGAGTTCGACTGGGGCACCGACCTCTACCGCAACCGCCAGCAGGTGGCGGAGCGCCTCACGGTGGTCGGCTCCCAGTTACCGGCCGGGGTGACGCCCCACATGGGTCCGGTGACCTCGATCATGGGCGAGATCATGCTCGTCGCACTCTACCCCGAGGACGGGGCGGTGACGCCGATGGAGGTGCGCGACCTGGCGGACTGGGTGGTGCGGCCTCGGCTGCTGACCATCCCGGGGGTCTCGCAGGTGATCCCGATCGGCGGCGAGGTGCGCCAGGCCCAGATCAAGCCGAACCTGCGCCTGATGGGGGACCTGGAGATCGGGCTGGCGGAGCTGGAGTCGGCGGTGCAGGGCTTCGCCCGCAACACGAGCGGCGGCTTCCTGGAGCGGCAGTCCCAGGAGTACCTGATCCGCAACATCGCCCGCACCACGCGGCTGGAGGACCTGAAGAACCTGGTCGTCGCCCAGCGCGAGGGGGCCCCGATCCTGCTCCGCCAGGTGGCGGAGGTGCGCTGGGCGGCGCGGGTCAAGCGCGGCGACGCGAGCTTCAACGGGGCACCGGCGGTGATCCTCTCGGTGCAGAAGCAGCCGCAGGCGGACACCCTGAGCCTGACCCGCGAGGTCGAGTCGGCCCTCGACGCACTCTGGGGCACCCTCCCCCCCGGCACCCTGGGCAAGGAGGTCCTGTTCCGCCAGGCCGACTTCATCGCCGCCTCGGTCGCCAACGTCCAGGAGGCCCTGCGCGATGCCGCGATCATCGTCGCGGTCGTGCTCCTCCTCTTTCTGATGAACCTGCGCACCACCCTGATCTCCCTGGTCGCGCTGCCGGTCTCCCTCCTGTCGACGGCCCTGGTGTTCTACGCGCTGGGGCTCTCGATCAACACCATGACCCTGGGCGGGCTCGCCATCGCCATCGGCGAGCTGGTCGACGATGCGGTGGTCGGGGTAGAGAACGTGCTGCGCCGGCTGCGCGAGTGGAAGCGGTCCGGGGCCGACCGCGGGTCGGTCGTCCAGGTCATCGCCGATGCCACCCTGGAGGTGCGCTCGGCCATCCTCTACTCGACCCTGATCATCGTCCTCGTCTTCGTGCCGCTCTTCGCGCTGCCCGGCATCGAGGGGCGGCTCTTCACCCCGCTCGGCGTCGCGTACATCACCGCGATCCTCGCGAGCACGCTGGTCTCGATCACCCTGACCCCGGTGCTCTGCTACTGGCTGCTGCCGCGGGCCAGACTCATGGAGCGCGGCGACGGCCCCCTGGTGCGCGGGCTCAAGGCCCTGGACCGGCGGGTGCTCGGCTGGTCCTACGGCAATGCCCGCCTGCTGCTCGGGGCCGCGCTCCTCACCGTCGCCGCGGCGGCCGCCTCGGTGCCCTTCTTCCCGCGGAGCTTCCTGCCGTCCTTCAACGAGGGGACGCTGACCATCAACGTCCTGCTCAACCCCGGCAGCTCGCTCGCCGAGTCGAACCGGGTCGGGACCCTCGCCGAGGCCCTGATCCGCGAGGTCCCCGAAGTCATCAAGACCGGCCGGCGCACCGGCCGGGCCGAGCTCGACGAGCACGCCGAGGGCGTGCACTACTCGGAGATCGACGTCGATCTGGCCCCATCGGAGCGAAGCCGGGAGGAGATCCTCGGAGACATCCGCGTCCGCCTCGCCCCGCTGCCAGCCGCGGTGAGCCTGGGTCAGCCCATCGCCCACCGCATGGACCACCTGCTCTCCGGCATCCGCGCCCAGATCGCGATCAAGGTCTTTGGCGACGACCTCGACACCCTGCGCGCCCTGGCCGAGGACCTGCGCCAGCGCCTCGCCACGGTCCCCGGCCTGGTCGACCTGCAGGTCGAGAAGCAGGTGCGCATCCCGCAGGCCCAGGTGCGGGTGGACTACGCGCGGGCGGCGGCCTTCGGCATCACCCCGGCGGCGGTCAACGACGCACTGGCCACGCTGGTCGGCGGCAAGGAGGTCGCGCAGATCATCGAGGACAACCGCCGGGTCGGCGTGGTCCTGCGTGTGGCCGACTCCGACCGCACGCCCGAGGGCCTGAGCGACCTACTCATCGAGACACCGGGCGGACACCTGCCGCTGCGTATGATCGCCGCGGTGGAGGAGACCGACGGCCCCAACCAGGTCAGCCGAGACAACGGCCGGCGGCGTATCGTCGTCTCCGCCAACAGCGACGGGACCCACCTCGGCAGCCTGGTCGCCGAGGTGCGCCGGACGATGGCCGAGCTGCCCCTGCCCGAGGGCTATTTTCTGAGCCTGGAGGGCCAGTTCCAGGCCCAGGAGCAGGCCACCCGGCTGATCGGCCTGCTGTCGATGGTGTCGCTCGCGCTGATCTTTCTGATCCTATATAGCCGCTACCGATCCTCCCGTCTGTCCCTGATGATCATGGCCAATGTGCCGCTCGCACTGGTCGGAGCGGTGATCGCGCTGCACCTCTCGGGCCAGACCCTGTCGGTCGCAAGCCTGGTCGGTTTCGTGACCCTGACCGGCATCGCCACCCGCAACGGAATCCTCAAGATCGACCGCTACTTGGACCTGATGACCGCCGAGGGCCGGCCCTTCGGCCGCGAGCTCATCACCCAGGGCAGCCTGGACCGGCTCACCCCGGTACTGATGACGGCGCTGACCACCGTGCTCGCCCTGCTGCCGCTGCTCCTCGCCCCCGAGGCCCCGGGCAAGGAGATCCTCTACCCGGTGGCGCTGGTCATCTTCGGCGGGCTGATCTCCGCCACCCTGCTCGACACCGTCCTGACCCCAGTGATGTTCTATCTCTGGGGCCAGAGACCCGCCGAACGGCTAATCGCCGGACGCGGCGGCGAGCCCCCGCCGGGCAAAACCGCCGCCGATGTCGCATAGCCCCGGCCCGATCCCGACAACCCCGAGCCCGCATAGCCTTCAACCCGTTGGAGACGCCCCATGAGACAGACAGTCGCCGCCTTACTCGCCCTCGGCCTCAGCCTGCCGGCACTCGCACACGACGACGCCACGCTCGATGCGATGGAGTCGCCTAACGGCGGCCAGGTGCGCATGGCCGGCCCTTACCATTACGAGCTGGTGCTGGGGAAAAACGCAGTCAGCGTCTACCTAACCGACCACGGCGACCAGCCGGTGCCAAGCGCCGGGGTGAGCGGCAACGCCATCATCCTGAGCGGCGCGCGATCGACGCTGGCCCTGTCCCCAGCCGGGGACAACCGCCTCGACGGCCAGGGCGAGTTCCAGATCGGTCCGGACATGCGGGCGGTGGTCTCGCTGACCTTCCCCGACGGCAACACCTGGCAGACCCGCTTCACGCCCTGGGAGCGCATGCAGCAAGCCCAGGGTGCCGCCCCAACGGGGGAGGCGCACTCGGGCGGGCATCATCACCACTGACCTCGGGGCCGGCATGCGAGCCCCGCCACGGGAAGCGCAAGCTCTCGCCCGCGACTGGCTACTCGACGACGACCGGGATCTTGCCGATGCGCGCGCGCCACTCGACCGGGCCGGACCGATGTACGGACTCGCCGCGGCTGTCGACAGCGACGGTGACGGGCATGTCCTCCACGACGAACTCCCGCACCGCCTCCATCCCGAGGTCGGGGAAGGCGATGAGCCGCGAGGCCTTGATCGCCTTGGCGACCAGATAGGCCGCCCCGCCGATGGCGATCAGATAGACGGCGTCGTGGCGGCGGATCGCCTCGATGGCGGCATCTCCCCGCTCGGCCTTGCCGATCATCCCGACTAGCCCGGTCTGGGCGAGGAGCGGCTCGGTGAACTTGTCCATGCGGGTCGCGGTGGTCGGGCCCGCGGGGCCGACGACCTCGTCGCCGACCGGGTCGACCGGCCCGACGTAGTAGATGAAGCGCCCGCTGAGATCGAGCCCCTCGGGCAGGGCCTCGCCGCGATCGAGTAGGTCGACGATGCGCTTGTGGGCCGCGTCGCGGCCGGTCAGCAGCCGCCCGGAGAGCAGCAGCCGCTCGCCCGGCTGCCAGGCGGAGATCTCCTCGCGCGTCACCCGCTCGAGGTCGACGCGCCGGGCACCGGCCGCGGCCTCCCAGGTCAGCTCAGGCCAGTCCTCGCGTCTTGGAGGCGCCAGCCGTGCCGGACCGCTGCCGTCGAGGCGAAACTCGACATGCCGGGTCGCCGCGCAGTTGGGGATGACCGCGACGGGGAGCGAGGCGGCGTGGGTCGGGTACTCGCGGATCTTGACGTCGAGCACGGTGGTCAGCCCGCCGAGCCCCTGGGCGCCGATGCCGAGGGCGTTGACCTTCTCGTAAAGCTCCAAGCGCAGCGCCTCAATCGCCGTCGCGGCCCCCCGCGCCCTGAGCTCGTGGATGTCGATGGGATCGAGCAGGGCCTCCTTGGCGAGCAGCATGGCCTTCTCCGCCGAGCCGCCGATGCCGATGCCGAGCATCCCCGGCGGGCACCAGCCGGCGCCCAGGGTTGGGACTGTTCGCAGGACCCAGTCGACCAGGCTGTCGCTCGGGTTGAGCACCGCGAAGCGCGCCTTGTTCTCGGAGCCGCCGCCCTTGGCCGCCAGACGGACCTCGACCTCCTCGCCGGGGACCAGCTCGACATGGACCACCGCCGGTGTGTTGTCGCCGGTGTTGCGCCGCTCACCGATCGGGGGCGACACCATCGATGCCCGAAGGACGTTGTCGGGGTGCGTATAGGCGCGGTGAACGCCCCGGTCGACCATCTCCTGCACGCTGAGCTTGGTGTCCCAGCGCACGCCCATGCCGACCTTGAGGAAGACCACCACCATGCCAGTGTCCTGGCAGATCGGCCGGTGGCCCTCGGCGCACATCCGCGAGTTGACCAGGATCTGCGCGATGGCGTCGCGCGCGGCCGGGGACTCTTCGGCGGCATAGGCCGCGGCGAGGGCGTGCAGGTAGTCCGATGGGTGGTAGTACGAGATGTACTGCAGGGCATCGGCAATGCTCTGGATAAAGTCGTCTTCGCGGATGAGGGCCACGGGTCGGGGTCGGCTGTCTGTGACTTGGCTGGGTGGCGCAAGTATAGTGACCGCGCGCCCCTTGCGCGGGGCGGTTGCCGTTGTGTATGATCGCCGGCTCTTGCAGGCGCGTAGCTCAGTTGGTTAGAGCACCACCTTGACATGGTGGGGGTCGTTGGTTCGAGTCCAATCGCGCCTACCAACTCCCAAGCCGTCAGCTCTCCGCGGTGGGCACTTGGCCGGCGCACGCAGGCTGGGCCGACCGTCATAGGCTGACGGCTTTTGTTTTTCCGACAACGGGCGTTTCATCGGAACGCGTAGCTCACGTGATCTCTGGTATCGATCACCACTGAATCCGCAGGCGACAGCATGCCCACCATCACCCTCCCCGACGGCTCCCGGCGTACGTTCGACGCCCCCGTCTCCGTGCACGACCTGGCCCGGTCGATCGGCCCTGGCCTGGCCAAGGCCACGATCGCCGGAAAGGTGAACGGCCGCATGGTCGATACCGCCTACCTCATCGATGGGGACGCATCCGTCGCGATCATCACCGCTCGCGACGAGGAGGCGCTGGAGCTGCTGCGACACGATGCGGCGCACGTGATGGCACAGGCGGTGCAGGAGCTCTACCCCGGGACGCAGGTCACCATCGGTCCCGCGATCGAGAACGGCTTCTACTACGACTTCGCCCGCGACGAGCCCTTCACGCCCGAGGACCTCGAGCGCATCGAGGCCCGCATGCACGAGATCGTCCAACGCGATCTCCCGATCCAGCGCGAGGTGTGGGACCGCGAGGAGGCCAAGCGGCTGTTCGCCGGCATCGGCGAGGGCTACAAGGTCGAGATCATCGACGACATCATCCCGGCCGGCGAAGAGGTCTCGATCTACCGCCAGGGTGACTGGTTCGATGTCTGCCGCGGCCCCCATCTGCCGAGCACCGGCAAGCTCGGGGCGGGCTTCAAGCTGACCAAGGTCGCCGGGGCCTACTGGCGGGGCGACTCGCGCAACGCCATGCTCCAGCGCATCTACGGCACCGCCTGGCGCGACAAGAAGGAGCTTGCCAACTATCTGCACCGCCTGGAAGAGGCGGAGCGGCGCGATCACCGCAAGCTCGGCAAGCAGCTCGACCTCTTCCACTTCCAGGACGAGGCCCCGGGCATGGCCTTCTGGCACCCCCGCGGGCTGATCCTCTTCCGGCTGGTCGAGGACTACATGCGCGAGCGGCTCGGGGACTACGGCTACGTGGAGGTCGAGACACCCCAGGTGCTCGACCGCAGCCTGTGGGAGCGCTCGGGGCACTGGGACAAGTTCGCCGGCGGCATGTTCACCACCCATCTGGACGAGCATGACTACGCCATCAAGCCGATGAACTGCCCGGGCCACATCCAGCTCTATAACCAGGGGCTGAAGAGCTACCGCGACCTACCGCTGCGGCTGGCGGAGTTCGGCGTGGTGCACCGCAACGAGCCCTCCGGGACCCTGCACGGCCTGATGCGCGCGCGCCGCTTCACCCAGGACGACGCCCACGTCTTCTGCACCGAGAGCCAGCTCCGGTCCGAGGTCGCGACCCTCATCGACATGGTGTTCGAGACCTACCGCGACTTCGGCTTCGACGACATCGCGCTCGCCCTCTCGACCCGCCCCGAGCAGCGTGTCGGCGCCGACGAGCTCTGGGACAAGGCCGAGTCGGCCCTCGCCGAGTCCCTCGCCGACAAGGGACTCGAGTACCGCCTGCAGCCCGGCGAAGGCGCCTTCTACGGCCCCAAGATCGAGTTCACCCTGAGCGACAGCATCGGCCGGAGCTGGCAGTGCGGGACCATTCAAGTCGACTTTTCCATGCCGGGGCGGCTCGGCGCCTACTACATCGCCGAGGACAACAGCAAGCAGGTCCCAGTGATGATCCACCGCGCGATCCTGGGCTCCATGGAACGGTTCATCGGCATCCTGATCGAGCACTATGCCGGTGCCTTCCCGGCCTGGCTGGCCCCCCTGCAGGCGGTGGTGCTCAATATCACCGACCGCCAGGCGCCGTACGTGGGTGAGGTCACTAAGGCGTTGCGTGACAAGGGCTTCCGCGCTGAGTCCGACTTGAGAAACGAGAAGATCGGCTTTAAGATCCGCGAGCACACGTTGCAGCGGGTGCCCTACCTGCTGGTGGTTGGTGACCGAGAGGTCGAGAGCCGCACGCTCGCCGTCCGCGATCGTTCCGGCAAAGACCTCGGTATCCTGGGGCTCGAGGACTTCATCGACCGCCTCGGCGGCGAGGTTGCTAACCGGACCCACTGACGCCCGGCACGGCGTGCGCCTTCGCGATCGAATGCGGGGCGGCGCGCTGCGGGTGGCTTTTGTTTGAACCGACTGGAGGAATCTGCGATCGCTGCGTCAAAAAGAAACCGCGTCAACAGGGAGATCACCGCCCCCGATATCCGCTTGATCGATGCGGAGGGAAATCAGGTCGGTGTCGTGCGGACCAGAGACGCGCTGGACCGGGCAACGGAGGAAGGGCTGGATCTCGTCGAGATCGTCCCGACCGCCGATCCGCCGGTCTGTCGCCTCATGGACTTCGGCAAGTTCCTCTTCGAGCAGAAGAAGAAGAAATCCGAAGCAAAAAAGAAGCAGAAGCAGGTCCAGATCAAGGAGGTCAAGTTTCGTCCTGGGACGGACGAGGGAGACTATCAGGTGAAACTGCGCAACCTGACCCGTTTCCTTAACGATGGGGACAA
Source organism: Chromatiaceae bacterium (assembly GCA_025458165.1). Classification (GTDB taxonomy): domain Bacteria; phylum Pseudomonadota; class Gammaproteobacteria; order Chromatiales; family Chromatiaceae; genus JALOTB01. The sequence goes on from JALOTB010000007.1 coordinate 36,587, forward strand.
GGCCAAGGTCACCATGCGCTTTCGCGGTCGGGAGCATGCCCACCGCGAGCTGGGGCTCGATCTGCTCCAGCGCGTGGAGAAAGACCTGGGTGAGATCAGCATCATCGAGCAGCAGCCCCAGATGGAGGGGCGTCAGATGGTGATGGTGCTGGGCCCCAAGAAGAAATAGCGGCGGCCGTCGAGGCGCAGCCGTTCAATCGTATGCAATAGCGGAGTTATCGAGATGCCCAAGCTTAAGACCAATCGCGGGGCCGCCAAACGCTTCACGCGCACCGGCGGCGGCTCGTTCAAACGCAATGCCTCGCATCGGCGCCACATCCTCACCAAGAAGCCCACGCAGCGCAAACGCCACCTGCGGGACCCGGCCTACATCCACAAGTCGGATGAAAAGGCCGCGCGCCGGATGATGCCCTACTGCTGAATCGAACGAGACCGGAGTAAACGACCATGCCACGCGTCAAACGGGGCGTCACCGCACACGCCCGTCACAAGAAGATCCTCAAGGAGGCCAAGGGCTACTACGGTGCCCGCAGTCGCGTCTTTCGCGTCGCCAAGCAAGCCGTTATCAAGGCCGGCCAGTACGCGTACCGCGACCGGCGCCAGAAGAAGCGTCAGTTCCGCGCTCTGTGGATCGTGCGCATCAACGCCGCCGCCCGTGAGAACGGCCTGTCCTACAGCCGCCTGATCGACGGCCTGAAAAAGGCCGGCGTGACCGTCGACCGCAAGGTCCTCGCCGAGATCGCTTATCACGATAAGTCGGGCTTCGCGGCCCTGGCCGAGCAGGCGAAGGCCGCCCTGCCGGCGGCCTAGAACGCCGCGTCCGGGGTAAGGCCCACGGGGCCCTCCCCGGACGAGCGCGTACGACGCGCTCGCCTCGGTCAAAGGGCCCGTTACTGCCGGGACAACGGCAGCGGCGGCCCTACCCCGCACGTGAGATCGCAAGAGCTTGACCCATGAACGCAGACGCCGAAACCGGCATCGACAGCCTCCGCGAGCAGGCCCTGGGCGAGATCGCCGCGGCGGCGGATGTCGCGGGGCTCGATCAGGTGCGGGTGCGGTATCTGGGTAAAAGCGGACGACTGACGGCCGCGCTGAAGTCACTCGGCGAGCTGCCCAAAGACGAGCGCCCGGCCGCCGGCCAGGTGATCAATCTGGTCAAGGTGGCGCTGCAAGCGGCGATCGACGAGCGCCGGGCGGTCCTCGATCAGGCGGCCTTATCCGCCCGGCTCGCCGGCGAACGCATCGACGTCACCCTGCCGGGCCGCGGCCAGCGCTCGGGCGGACTGCACCCGATCACCCGCACCCTGAGGCGCATCGAGCGGCTCTTCGCCAACGCTGGCTTCAGCATCGCCGAGGGGCCCGAGGTCGAGGACGATTACCACAACTTCGAGGCCCTCAACATCCCCGAGCACCACCCAGCCCGGGCGATGCACGACACCTTCTACTTCGACGAGCACCGGCTGCTGCGCACCCATACGTCGCCGGTGCAGATCCGGGTGATGGCCAAGCAAGGTCCCCCGCTCAAGGTGATCGCGCCCGGGCGTGTCTACCGCTGCGACTCGGACCTCACGCATACCCCCATGTTCCACCAGGTGGAGGGACTGCTGGTCGACGAGCAGGTGAGCTTCGCCGACCTTAAGGGGGTGCTCTACGATTTCCTCACTAAATTCTTCGAGCGCGAGCTGCGGGTGCGCTTTCGCCCCTCCTACTTCCCCTTCACCGAGCCCTCGGCGGAGGTCGATATCCAGTGCGTGATGTGCGAGGGGGCGGGCTGCCGGGTATGCAAGCAGAGCGGCTGGCTAGAGGTCCTGGGCTGCGGGATGGTCTACCCGGAGGTCTTCCGTCACGTCGGCATCGACTCGGAGCGCTACCTCGGCTATGCGTTTGGGATGGGGGTCGAGCGACTGGCCATGCTTCGCTACGGAATCAATGACATCCGTCTCTATTTTGAGAACGATCTGAGATTCCTTCGGCAGTTTGCTTAGTCTCTGGCAGCGACCCAGGATCACTGATCAGGGCCGGCAGACGAATCCGATAGTTAACTGACGATCATGATCGTCGGGTGCGGTCAACCGCGGCCGCGGTTGGGCCGGACCATCCGCGAGCGCCAGCGGCGAGCCGTGCCGTCGTAACCCCCGCAAGAGCACAGGACAGCAACCGATGCGATTCTCTGAGGCATGGCTGCGTGAGTGGGTTAGCCCCGAGGTGGACACCCGCGCCCTCGCCGATCAGCTCAGCATGGCCGGTCTGGAGGTCGATGCGCTAGAGCCGGCCGCGCCCGACTTCCAAGGCGTCGTGGTGGGTCTCGTCCGCTCGGTCGCTCCCCACCCAAACGCCGAGAAGCTCCGCGTCTGCGAGGTCGATGTCGGTCAGACCGAGCGGCTGACCATCGTCTGCGGGGCACCCAACGTCGCCGGGGGAATGCGTGTGCCGGTCGCCCTGGTCGGGGCGGTGCTGCCGGGTGACTTTCGGATCAAGCGTGCCAAGCTCCGCGGCGTGGAATCGCTCGGCATGATCTGCTCAGCCAAGGAGCTGGGGCTCGCCGAGTCGTCCGACGGCATCATGCCGCTGCCCGCCGACGCCCCCGTCGGCGAGGATTTGAGAATCTGGATGGGGCTGGATGACACCTGCATCGAGCTCGATCTGACCCCGGACCGGGGCGATTGCCTCAGCGTCGCCGGGGTCGCCCGCGAGGTCGGGGTCATCAACCGCGCCGAGGTGCGCGCGGTCTCGGCCCGAGCCGTGCCGCCGGCCTGCGAGGCGCGGGTCGCCGTCCGGCTCGACGCCCCGCAGGCCTGCCCCCGCTACGTCTGCCGCGTGCTGCGCAACATCGACCCCTCGGCCGCCACGCCGCTCTGGATGCAGGAGCGCCTGCGCCGCAGCGGACTACGCAGCATCAGCCCGGTGGTCGACGTCACCAACTACGTGCTGCTCGAGCTCGGCCAGCCCATGCACGGCTTCGATCTCGCCCGGCTCGACGGCGGCATCCGCGTGCGCATGGCCAGCGCCGGCGAGCGTCTGGCGCTGCTCAACGGAGAGGAGATCCGGCTGCGCGACGACAGCCTGGTCATCGCCGACGACGCCCGGCCGATCGCCCTGGCCGGAATCATGGGCGGGTCAGAGACCGCGGTCACGGCCGAGACTCGCCACGTACTATTGGAGAGCGCCTTCTTCGCCCCCGCCGCCATCAGCGGGCGCGCGCGCGGCTACGGGCTGCACACCGACTCCTCCCACCGCTTCGAGCGCGGCGTCGACCCGGGTCTGCAGGAACGCGCGATCGAGCGCGCCACCGCGCTCCTGCTCGACATCGTCGGGGGCGAGCCGGGGCCGGTCGTGGTCGCCGCCGACGCGGATCGGGTCCCGCATCCGCCGCCGCTGCACCTGCGCCGAGAGCGGGTAACCAAAGTCCTTGGGGTGCGACTCCCCGACTCGACCATCGAGGACATCCTCGGCCGTCTCGGCGCCCGGCTCACGCCAGTCGCTGACGGCTGGGAGGTCAGCCCGCCGAGCGCGCGCTTCGACCTGGTCCAGGAGGTCGATCTGATCGCCGACGTCGGTCGCATCTACGGCTACGACAAGATCCCAGTCGCCCAGGCACTCTCCGCCGCGGCGACCCAGGCACCGGCCGAGACCGCCTTCGATCTCGACCGCGCCAAGCTGACGCTGGTCGCGCGCGGCTACCACGAGGTCATCACCTACAGCTTCGTCAGCCCCGAGCTGCAGCAAGCAATCGACCCCGAGCGCGAGGGGCTGCGACTCGCCAACCCGATCTCCGCGGACATGTCGGTGATGCGCACGGGTCTCTGGCCGGGTCTGCTCGGCGTCGCCCGGCAGAACCTGGCCCGCCAGCAGGGGCGCGTGCGGATCTTCGAGAGTGGCCTGCGTTTTCTCCCGAGCGCCGATGGTCTGGTGCAGGACGCCGTCATCGGCGGCCTGATGATCGGCCCCGCGGCGCCCGAGCAGTGGGGTGAGCGCAGCCGGCCGGCCGACTTCTTCGACGTCAAGTCGGACGTGCAGGCCCTGCTCGATCTCACGGGTTGTCCGGGCGCGTTTCGCTACGTCCCCGCGGAGCATCCAGCCCTGCACCCCGGACAGACCGCCGCCATCGAGCGGGGCGGACGGCGCATCGGGCTGCTCGGCATGCTCCACCCGGCCCACGGGGCAGCGCTGGACATCACCGGCGATACCTATCTCTTCGAGCTCGCCCTGCAGGGTCTTGGCGAGGGCGCGCTGCCAACATTCACCCCGCTCTCTCGCTTTCCGTCGATCCGCCGCGACCTCGCACTGGTGCTCGATCAGTCCGTCTCCTTCGACGCCCTGTACGCCTGTGTCACCACTGCGGCGGGCGATCTGCTGCGCGAAATCGTCCTGTTTGATCTGTATCAGGGGGACCGAATCGAATCGGGGAGAAAAAGTCTGGCCTTAGGATTGATTTTACAGGCGCCTTCTCAGACACTTACGGATCAAGAGGTCGACCAGACGATCGGCCGGGTAATCGGGCGGTTAGAAAACGAGCTTGGGGCAAGATTGAGGGATTGACGGTATGGCACTGACCAAAGCCGACATGGCGGACAATCTGTTCGAAGAGTTGGGGCTAAACAAGCGCGAGGCCAAGGAAATGGTCGAGCTGTTCTTTGAGGAGATCCGTGCCGCCCTGGAGCAGGGCGATCACGTCAAGCTCTCCGGGTTCGGCAACTTCGACCTGCGCGAGAAGAAGCAGCGCCCAGGAAGGAACCCAAAGACCGGCGAAGAAATTCCCATCACTGCCCGCCGGGTCGTCACCTTCCGGCCCGGACAAAAACTCAAACAGCGGGTAGAAGCCTATGCCGGAAGCGGGCAGTAGCATCACCGAGCTCCCCCCGATCCCGGGGAAGCGCTACTTCACCATCGGCGAGGTAAGCGAGCTCTGCGGGGTCAAACCGCACGTGCTGCGCTACTGGGAGCAAGAGTTTCCGCAGCTCAAGCCCGTCAAGCGCCGCGGCAACCGCCGCTATTACCAGCGCCATGACGTCCTCATGGTGCGCCAGATCCGCAGTCTCCTGTACGAGCAGGGCTTTACCATCGGTGGCGCGCGCCAACAGCTCTCCGGGGAGTCCGCCAAACAAGACCTCTCGCAGAGCCACCAGATCATCCGCCAGCTCCGTCTCGAGCTCGAAGACATCCTCAAGATCCTCAAGCGCTGATCGCGTTTGATTGACAGACCCGGGGTCACTGGTTAACCTCGCCAGCTTTTCCGGGGCGTAGCGCAGCCTGGTAGCGCACCTGAATGGGGTTCAGGTGGTCGGAGGTTCAAATCCTCTCGCCCCGACCAGCTAAAAACTTGAAAAGTAAGCCGTTTCAGGGTCCCCTTGAAGCGGCTTTTTTATTGCTCGGCGCCCGGTGTGCCGGAAACTGTGCGAACCGCGTGCAGGCCCCGGTCCAGGTTCTTCGCGTACTCCGCCACGTGTGCCGGGGCCAGATGGGCGTAGCGGCGGGCCATCGCGTAGTCGTCCCACCCGGCCAGCTCCATCAGGACCGCCAGCGGCGTCCCCGCCATCGTGTGCCAACTGGCCCAGGTGTGGCGCAGGTCGTGCCAGCGGAAATCCTGGTACTTGTACTCCTTGCGCGTGGGGTACGTGATCCCCTTGTCCCGTCCCTCATAGGGCCGGATCCCGGCACGGTCGAGGGCCTTGCGCCAGGACTTGCCGTTGAGCTGCGTCACCGGCGCTCCGTGATAGGTGAAGACGAAGTCCCGATGCTTGCCGAACTGGCGGCGGACCACCAACACGGCTTCGTCATTCAACGGCACGTTGAGCGCCACCCCGTCCTTGATCTCGTCGGCATGGATCCAGGCGATCCGGCGCACGAGGTCGAGCTGGGACCACTTGAGCCCGGATACGTTGCTCGCGCGTAATCCAGTCGCCAACGTAAACCGCGCCATCTCGGCCAGGTGCTCTGGCAGCTCCTCGAGCAGGCGGTCGGCCTCCTCGCGGGTCAGCCAGCGGATGCGCTGCTTGGGCGTGGGCAGGAAGCGGATCTTGGGGATCCGGTCGACCCACTCCCACTCCTGATGCGCGGCCCGCAGCACGGTGCGGATCATCTGCAGATAGTGGTTCACCGTCGCCGGGGTGACGCCTTCATCCGCCTTGGCCCGTGCGATCGCGTCACAGACGTCCCGGCTGATCTCGTCGAGATGAAGCTCGCCGAGGTGTCCATCGAGCCAGCGCAGCCGCTGGGTGTCATCGGTGAGCGTCGCCTTGTGCTGGTGCTCCTCGACCCAGCGCACCACGGCCTCTTGCCAGGTGCGGCGGGGTTTCTCGCCGAGGTGATGCACCCGCCACAGCTCGGCCCTCAGCCGGTCTTCGTACTCCTGGGCCTGGCGTTTGTCTTGAGTCCCAGTAGATCGGCGTACCTCCTTTCCGTTTGGTGCCGTGAAGCGGCACCACCATTTTTGCGAGTTCGGTCGTCGAAAGAGCGACATAAGGCAGGCTCCTGCATGTCACTCTGCGACACCTGCCCGCGACCACGGTACTGAGATCGCAGCCAGTCGGCAAGGTCCTCCTCCACGAAGACCCAGCGCCTGCCAGGCTTGGCGGCTGGAATCTCGCCCGCAACAGCGAGCCCGCGGAGGGTTTGGGGATGCAGCCGCAGAAAGGCGGCGGCCTCCTGGAGATCGAGGGTTCTGAGCACGGGAGCTCCTGTATCGATGTTCGGGGCCGGCCAATCGGTTGGGTGGCCGTACGGCAGACGGGACGGCGCGGCCAGTGTCCTGACCACCGCTCGGTGATGCGGGTGTCGCCTCTATGCTAAATCCAAGCCCCATGCCTTTATCATAGGGAAAAAGGCATCGGCGAGAAGGACTATTTTATTATCTCTATGCTAAACAACGGACCCGGATCGGTTTCGGCTCAGGGCCTCGGCCAGGGTGTCCCAACAACCGGGTAGCCCGGCGGACCTTCGCATCCTCAGGCGCACGGGGGTGCAGAACTCAGCGTTGGCGCTCGTGCCATGTCGCCCGGGGCGCGGTCGCCAGCGCCGGGGGTCTCTAGCCGGTCGTTGCCGACAACCTAGACCTGTTCCCCCTTGAAGACCACCACGCCACAGATGTCCGCGTTCTCGGTGACCTCGATGATGCGGGTGGGCCAGTCGGGGTTGAGGGCCTTGAGGTACATGCGCCCTCCTTCGACGATCAACTGCTTGAAGATGGCCTCCTGCGAGTCGGTGAGCCGAACGACGACAAAGCGACCGTTGTCGGCGGCGACGTCCGGATCGACGAAGATGTACTCGCCGTCGTGGAACCGCGGCTCCATGCTCTGCCCTTTAACCCGCAGAACGAAGGTGTCTTTGCCGCAGCGAACCGGGCACGGGAGCCAGTCCTCGGCGTCCGTCCGCCCGAAGGCCCCCACGATCTCCGACCATTCGCCGGCCTGAACCCAGGAGATCAGCGGATACAGCCCCTTGATGTCGGGTGCGGGCTCGACGTTTGGGGTGCCCTCCTGGCCGCCCTTGAGCATGGCGAGCAGGTCCGCGTGCGGTTGATCCATCCAGCCTTCGGGCTTGCCCATGGCGAGCTCGAGCTTGCCCGCGAGATCGTCGCCGACGTTGCGCGGCGTCCCCTTCGCCGTCGGGAGTTGACGGCGCACCTGGCTCAGGTAGGAGCCGCTCGTGCCGGCTCGCTGCGCCAGTGCGAGCGCCGAGCCGGCTTCCGCGATCAGAATCTCGAGGTTGTCCAGGCGGGTCTGAGAGCGCCTCGGCAACATGGTAGCTGCTCTGTCAGTATTTCGCACAAGGATAAATATAAAGTGACGCTCGTTGCGTTGCAAGCAAATACTACCGGTGATAGTTTAGCTTGCATGACGCTAACGCAGTTCCTCCGAGTCGCCACCAAGCATGAACGCGCCGAGGTGGCCGCCGTGTGCAGCGACTCGGTGTCCTATCTCTATCAGCTCGCCGGGCGGCACCGCTACGCCAGCGCGCTGCTCGCGACCCGGATCGAACTGGCCACCCGGGAGGTCGCCGCCCGCTCCGCTGGGCGGCTGGAAAGCGTCCCCCGGGCCAGCCTGGTCCGCCACCCCGAGATCTTCGACGGCTTGCCGCGGGAGCACGCCGACGCGACCGAGCTGACGGCATGACGCGGCTCTAGCCGCGAAAACGGGCGGCGAGCGCAGTTCCCGACAACCGTCGCCGGTTGTGCGTCGCACGGCCGGCGGGTCTGGCGTCGCGTCGCGAGGCCGTCGGAGATGGAGCTCGCGCAAGACGCACCGCGCGTCCGCCCTCCCCTCGGTTTCCCGTTTCCCTGATGGTTGCGCTCGCATGTGGAGGTGCGCTGTGCCGACGACCTTGGGTCAGAACGTCCGACGGATGCGCTTGGCACGCCGGTACTCCCAGATGGCGCTCGCCGAGAAGGCGGGGGTCAGTCAGTCGTGGATCTCCCGCATCGAGCACAGCCAGGAAAACCCGACCATCGAGAGCTTGTCGCGGATTGCTACCGCGCTTGGTGTTGGTGTCACGGTGCTGCTCCAAGACTCACCGTCGGGCGAGCAGGCCGCCTGAGATGAGCCGCGAGGCGCGCGACTGGGCGTGGACGCTGGAGGTGAGCCCGCCGCAGAAGCTCGTGGTCCTCGCACTCGCCGAGCACGCCGACGAGTTCGGCGACTGCTGGCCGTCCCTGACCCGCCTCAGTGACCTGACCGGGCTCGCGCGCAGCACGGTGACCGAGGCACTGGCGGCGCTGGAGTCTGCCCGATTGATCGACCGCCAGCGCGGCAGCAGCGGGCGGACGACACGCTACCGGCTGCTGATCGGGCCGGCGGCGCTTGGCGAGTCTCCAGCGGCACGGCCCCCGCCGAGCGGCCGAGGTACGGCCGCTAGTCCGGGAGCCGGACTAGATAGTCCGCCACGCGGACCAGCCGGTAGTCCGCCTCCCGGTCTAGTCCGTCCCCCGGTAGTCCGCCCACCGGACCAGCCTAGTCCGGGCGGCGGACCAACTGGTCCGCCCGACGGACCAGCGGTAGTCCGCCCCGCGGACCCTAACCGTCAATTGAACCGTCATGAACCGTCAGTGAACCGCCGCCGGGCGGCGAGTCCGCCCAATCGCGCGGACGAGGAGCCGGGGCGCCGCGGCAAGGCGCGGCCGATCCCGCCCGGATGGCAGCCCGGCGAGCGGGTGTTCGCCTGGGCGGCGGGTCAGGGCCTGACCCGTGCCTGGGTGGCCGCTCAGGTCGCCGAATTCGTCGTGTACTGGAGCGACGCCGGCGAGGCCCGCCGGAGCTGGGACGCGACCTTCATGAACCGCCTGCGTGCCCTTCAGGCGCAGGCACCGAGAGGAGCGAACGATGCGTCAGTTCAGCCACTGGCTGCGAAGGACTACCGAAGCGGGGCCACCCCGCTCGCCGACATCCCCTGGCTCAAGGCCGCTGCCGTCGGCTGAGGAGCTCGCTGCGGTCGGCCGGCGCGAGGTGGTGCGGCTCGCCGCCGAGCGGCGCGCCGCGCGCCAGGCGGAGCTCGAGCGCGCGCTCGGGCGCGCCGGGATCCCACGCCGCTTCCAGGGGCGCGGCTTCGCCGACTACCGCGCGGCGGGCCCCGAGCAGCAGGCGGCGCTCGCGGTGTGCCGCGGCTACGCCGAGCGCTTCGAGGAGGCGCAGGCGCACGGGCGCTGCCTGCTCCTGGTCGGCGGCCCGGGCACCGGCAAGACCCATCTCGCCTGCGCCATCCTCGCCGCGGTGATTGGCGCCGGGCGCAGCGGGCTCTTCATCGCGGTGTCCGAGGCCCTGCGCCTGATCCGCGACGCCTACTCTCCGCGCGCCGCCCGCAGTGAGAGCGAGGCCTTCGCGCTGCTCACCGAGCCCGACCTCCTGGTGCTCGACGAGGTAGGGGTGGCGATCGGCGACGGCGAGAAGCGCCAGGCGATGCTGTTCGACGTGCTCAACGCCCGCTACGCCGCGCAGCGCCCGACGGTGCTGATCGGCAACCTCACCGCCGCCGAGCTCGGCGCGTATCTGGGCGAGCGGATCATGGACCGGCTGCTGGAGTCGGGCTCGGCGGTGGTGCCCTTCACCTGGGCGAGCCACCGGCGCGGGGGGCGCGATGTCTGAGCTCGCCCGCCGGGTCGCCGCGGTGCTCGCCGAGCCGACGGCGGAGGACCGGCGGCGCGCGCTGGCGCGCATCCCGCCGCACCTGCGCGCGGACGTCGAGGCCCAGGTCCGCCGCCTGTGGCCGCAGCGCCCGGCCCCGCGCAAGCGGGAGGACGCGCGATGAGCCGGCGGCCCGACCGACGCTGGGCGACAGCGCCCGAGCCGCACCGGCTCTATCTGAGCCCGTTCGCCACCCGCTGGCTCGACCAGTTGCGCGGACGCGGGGAGTGGGTCCTCCAGTCCACGGCCCGGTCCAAGCATGCTATCGACTCCAAGACCCTCGCCTGGGCGGTCCCGGAAGCGGGGGCGGGTTGGCGGCGCCACGACCTGCGGCGCACCGCGGCCACCCTGTTGGGCGAGGCGGGTGTGGCCGGGGACGTGATTGAGCGGTGCCTGAACCACCGGGAGCCGAACAAGGTCCGGCGGACCTATCAGCGCCAGGAGATGATCGAGGACCAGCGGCAGGCGGGGGCGACCTTGGGAAATCGGTTGGAGGAGATTCTGTGTCTGACTTGAACTTCCCGGGCCCCTTCCCCCTGGCGGACTCCCTGCCCGAGGCGGGCGTTTACCTATGGACCGTCCGGCAGACGGACGGCTCCCATCTGATCCACTACGTCGGGGAGCCCGCGGACTGCGCGAGGCGGCAGACTGAGCACTTTGCTCAGGTTCTCGGCGGGAACTACGGAATCCTCGATGCCGAGCAGGCGCGGGCCGGACGGCTCGTCTGGACCTGGCCCGGGCTGTAGCGGGACCGCTCGCTCCCCCGGCTCCTCGACGCCTACCCGACCCTTGGCGCGAGGGAGTACCTGGCGGCCATCGACCTGTTCTTCGCCCCGGTGCACGACAAGCCGTTGCGTAAACACGTGGAGGGGTGGATCGCCTATCACCTGCGGACCTGCGGAGCGCCCCACCTGTACCCACGCGACAACCGGGCGGGCCGGTCGAAGACGCTGCGGGTCGAACTCAGTGTCACCGCCCCGGCGCGTATCCTCGGGCTCGCGGAGACGATCCGTGGCTGAGCTGACCTGGCTAGTCGGCCCCGTGGATCGGATGACGCTCGTCCTCCAGGCGCTCCTGACCGGGTGGCCGCAGCGGCGGCTCGGGCGGATCGTGGGCGACCTGGAGGGAAACGTCGCCCACCAGGTGGAGCTGCGTCCGGGCGAGGCCGAACTTTTGGAAGGGGTGGTCTGGATCGGCCACCCGCCGGAAGCTGCGCTACAGTAGGCCGGTCGCGACCGCGTGAATTTACAGTAATACAATGTACGCTGTAAAGGTAGCGACCCGAGCGGCTCTACCGCGCTGATGATTTCCTAACGGGGTCGGCTTATGCCAAAGAGCAAGCGATTGTTAATAACTCTGCCGGAATATGAGCGGATATTTCGGGTTATTCATGGTGCTCTAAAAAATGAGCAAGGCGACCCGGCCAAAGCGTGCCTATTTTTTGGAATTATTGGCGCTCGAATTTTGCAGACCCATTACAAGCTGAATGCCGTTCCTTTAGTCGGACACGCAATCTACAGGCTATCAGCGACTGAGGACCTTCTAGGTCTCGGAGTCTCGGGTGAGCACGGCGTTACATCAACGGAGGAAGGCTTTCATTGCTGGGTGCTATGCGAAGACTGGAGCATTGACTTTCACGCCCCCCTCTTTCCGGAAATGCTTTCAAATTCCGGAGCACGGTATTCTGTGCCGCGCCAAATGTTCCAGAAGCCTATTGCTAGAATGTCACAGTCCGCGGACGATTTGACCACCGTAGGAAGCTTTATTTACGGCTACAACGAAGAGCTAACCAGATACTCGATAGCTCAGTTTTATTCGCTCCAGGCGCACAACGATATTGAGGATATTTGCACTCAATGGTTCAACCGAAATCCGCAGAAAATGCAGCAGCATTTGCTCATCGGAGATCAAAACGGAAACGTAAACCACGTGCCGTTATCTCCTCTCAAGGTGACCGGCGCTTGGTAGATTGGCGCTACCACGATTTGGAATAGACCACACGGACGCTTGAAACCGGCAAGCCAGCACCCCGAGGAAGGTCGAGCACTCGCGGTTCCAGATAAGGACTTACTAGCGCGGAAAGCGGCGACCATTCGAAACTAAAACCCCCGGCTTCAGGTCGAGATAATCAAACTATTTCTTCCGCGCCTCTGGAGGAAAAAAGCGCTGTTGGTACCAGACCGGAACGTGATGATTTCTCCTGTATCGACCCATGCCCGAGTGCGCCTTCTATCGCCATCCTTGTGAAAGACACCGCTTTCGCTCCTCTGAATCAAGCACCTGCGAGCAGGACTCCCAGTCCACTTTCGCAACCGTGTGGTATCTCAGCTCAAAGGGATGCTTGCGGGGGACGGCGTCGATCGTCGCCTTGGCTCTTGCGACTTCCCCGAGCGCGACGTCGATCCAAACATCCTCAAGGATGTCGGGGATCTGGCCGAAGAGGCTCGCGATGTTCTCCAGGCGTGCCGACAGAAGCTCGTGCACGCGGTCCTCGACGGACTCCGCGTAGCGCATGTTGTAGATATCGACCGTGTCGCGGAGCTGGCCGATGCGCTGGATGCGGCCCTTGCGCTGCTCCAGGCGGGACGGGTTCCAGGGCAGGTCGAGGTTGATCAGGGTCCCGAGACGCTGGAGGTTCAGCCCCTCCGAGGCGGCATCGGTTCCGATGAGTACGCGGATCTCCCCCTTCCGGACACGCTCTTTGAGCAAATCCCGCTGGGTGCGGGTGAACACGCCGTTGTGCATGACGCCGGAGCGTTGTGCCCCGGCGTAGATCCCGATCTCCTCGTCGGGCATCTCCGCGGTCAACTGCTCGGCGAGCCAGTAAACAGAGTCGCAGTACTGGCTGAAGATGATGCAGCCCAGTTCCCGCCAGCCCCTGTCGAGGAGCTGCTCACGAACGATGTGGTACTTCGGGTCGCGCTCCTGGTTGGCTTCCAGCGCCCTCAGAAATCGCTGCAAGACCGCCCGCTCCTGACCGGTGAGAGTGCGGAGCTGGTTGACCGAGTCCTCGTCGTCTTCCTCGTCGTCGAGGTCCGTCCACTGCGCGAGGATCTTCTCGACCGTCTTACGCCCTGCCTCCATCGTGCTCCCAACACGTCGCAACAGCAGGGTGCGGAAGAAGCCGGACTTGGCCCGCTCGGCGAGCAACCGGCAGAACTCCTCGGCGAGGCGGTAGGCGTCCTCCAGGAACGGGGGGAGCGTGATCGCGTCCTCGTCCCGCTCGCCGTGGAGGCGCACGTCGACAGGCTTCAGGAATGGCTCGCCCGTCTCCGAGTCGATGGTCGTCTCCAGGTACTCACGGGTACGCAGCACAATGTGGCGGATGAAGGGATTCGACTGCTCGATGAAGCGCGGGAAGATGCGGCGGATGCGAGCCCGGTCCGGTGGACGTAGGCGGTCGTAGCTCCCGCCGGGTGCGATGGCGTCTTCATCCGCCATCCCCAGCGAACGGCGCAAGGTGCTGTAGTCTGGCCCCTCGCTTGCTGGGGGCAGGGGATTACGCATCCAGCCCCACATGTCGATCTCGTCCGTGGCGGCTTCCCCGTCGCCCAGCAACAGCCCGAGGGCGTGCCGCGGCCTCCTCCACTGGCTGCCGTAGCCACCAAGGACGGCGTCGGAGCCCCGGGACAGGGCGTCCAGAAGGTCCCACGCCTCGATCGGGTGTAGCTGCACCGGCGTCGCCGTAGCCAGGAGCAGGCTCCGGGTCCGGGGCGAGATCTCCCAGAGGAAGCGCAGCAGGTTGTTCGGCTCGGGCGGGTCATATTGCCTGCCTGGGCCGAGGTTGCGGCGACGGGCTCGGTGTGCCTCGTCCAGGATCACGCACTCGTAGTCCGCATTGACGAGCCAGTCCTTGATCTCAGAGCCGGAGATGATGAGACCCGTCGAGACAATGCCGACCCTCCTCGGGCATTTGCGGATCGCCTCCGGACCAGTGCTCGGGTACTCAATACCGTTCTCATCGACCCAGTTTCGACCGTTCCAGACAGCCGACGGCATGTCGAGCAGCGTCTCCAGCTCGCTCTGCCACTGCCAGATGAGCGGCTTCGGAGCCAGGACCAGAACCGGCTTCTCCCCGGAGAGGGCCATGAGCTGCGCCGCCATCGCGAGCTGGATGGTCTTGCCGAGCCCGACCTGGTCCGCCAAGACGAAGCGCGCCCCGTGCGCACCCAGGTGCGCATCGAACGCAAGCTTGACGAAGTGCTTCTGGTGTTCCCAGAGGCCGACCTCCTTGCGATAGACCGGGGCCTCGATGACCGGGGCGGCGGGGTCCGGATGTTGCCGCCAGTCGTTGAGCCCGGGGATGACCCTGCGCGCCGCGAGCCGCTTGATGTCCTGCACGACGGCATCGGACAGCTCGACGGCGAACGGCGAATGCCAGAGGGAATCGAACTCCTCTTGGACCCACCGGACGGCCTCGTCGGAGTCGTCCTCCCACAGCAGCTCGTAGTTCAGCCGCCAGGCGGTGAGCGACTCGTTGACACTGCCGAGGAAGGCCGTGCGCCGCCCATCGGCCAGGGTGATCACGCCCGCCTTGCCATGGATGAGGCCGAATAGGGTGTCGGGCATCACCCTGACCTGGAGCTTGCCGCTGGTCAGGAAGTCGTAAAGCCGCTGGAACCGCGGTTTCGCCGCATCGGGGAGCTTCTCCGGCTCCGCGTCGCACCACTCCCGGCGCATGGCAGCCTGGGCGGCCTTCTTGGCGGTTTCGACGTCCTTGGCATCGATGACAGAGTTGCAGACCAACCGGACGCATCCCGCCACCGACTCCAGCTCTTCCCCAGCCACTTCGAGGACCGATGAGGAGAAGAACCCAGCGATTCGGTCGTAGCCCTGGGCCCCCCGCAGGCGCTCCGCCAGAAAGCTATGGTCGAGCCGATGTCCGCGGGACGAAAATCGATTGACCATGCCGACAATGGGGCCTATCCGCTGACTCTAGGCGGCGTCCTATTGAATCCGTGCGTCGCTCGGGTCGGCGCCCTTCTGCGGCAGCTTCTTCTTGGACTGCCTCATGGGTTCGAACTCCGGACCCGCGCATGAGACAAAGCCTTCCGGCCAGGGCGCTGTAAGCCGACATCTCAGGCGGTAGTGAAGCGGCGCGTCCAGGTTGACTGCGTCGACGTAGACCGTAACCGCTGTCGGCCCCACGCCTGTTAGCAGCCGCCCAATGTCCGCTGAATAGTATCGAGGCACATAGCCAACTAAGCGCACCGGGTCGTCCGTGCGCAGCATCAGTGCCATCGCGTCTACATCGTTTTGTTCATCACGCATCAGATAAAGTCGGTCACCAATTCCAAGGTGATCGAGTGCCCTCTGACACTCTTCGGCCAGGTGCCGAAGGCCGCGGGAAAAAAAGCGAATCTCGTAGCGGCGATCCTCCGTAGGCTCCGGACAAGCAATGAGCTCCAGTCGGTCCGTCGCCCGCAACCCGCCGGTGCGCGTCAACTCTTCGAAAGCGTCAGCATGACTTAGGCCGAGCCACTTCATGTAACGGCTATACTCGGGCCTCGCTTTCGGCAAGACGCGGTTAGCGAACAGTGGAAACAACTCGTAAGAAACATATTCCGCGTCTAAGTCCCTTAGGCGGCCGAACGCCTCAAAACCGGGTACCTCTTGGCAGCCCCGCGTATAAACGAAGCGATACTGGCCGTTTTCCAATGATAGCCGCGCTACCGGTGTCCACCGGCGAGACCTCTGATCCTGCATAGCGACAAATAGCTGGCTCATTTCTCTTTCACTCCGACCCGAGTAGACGTTTTCGATTCGCCTGCATTATTGCGATGGCGAAATCTCCCGCTGGTTTGCTCATGACGTCCAGTGGCACACGTCGCACGATCTCTTCCAACGTTACCAAACTCAACTGTCGAAGCCTGTCGAGCCAATAATTCGCAGCGGCAGCACTTAATGAGGCCCCTTCCGCGAACGCATCGAGTGTCGTCATTGGCACATTGCTGGTCTGACTCTTGTAAAGTCCGGACTTCGCCCTACAAACGTAGCTTGTTACGTTCCGGCCCGCATCTTTGGTCGTAAGCCGTTCGATCCGAAGGGCGTCCGTCTCGTTGCGGCCTAGGCTCGATGCATGGTCAAAGGTCGGCGCGAGCGTGAGACCACCCTCCGGTAGCTTGATTAGGCCCCAGTTCTCGTGGTGCCGGTCCTGATTGCCGATCAGCGCATCCAAAAGCAGATAGCCAAGAAAGACGCCGACAGCATTCGTCACCTCGGGGGGCCGAACCCAACCTAGCGGCGTGCCAATTCTTGGAGTCCGCAGCACCGCGACGACTCGCGTCAGGGTGTGTTGACTGGCGCGAAAGCGCTTCCTCTCTTCATATTCCGGAACCACTTTCGCCAACAACTCGTTGCCGTGAATCAAGCGTCCGTCATCGGGCACGAACATCGGCGATACGACACCCACGCGTCCGTTGAACATCGCCAGTTCGTATTCGGCATGGGGTAGACCGAGCCCGCGAGCTACCTCGCAAGCAACCTTTTCGGCCCAGTGCTCGCCGCTTCCAGGATAGCCCTCCTTGAACAGAGTCAGAGCCCCGTCCGCAGCACGAAACCAAAATTTCGCCTTAGACCCCAGCTGCTCCAACTGGGACAACGGCTCGGGCGGGACCTCGACAATCTTGTACTGCATCAACCCGGGATCGGATGCTAGCGCGGCTACGGGCTCAAATTCTGAGCCTGCGACGGCTCGCCACGGTCCCGTTGGGGTGCGACGTCGCGCTGCTGGTCCGGAACCTGCGCTGGCACGCCCCCCTGAGTGCTAAACATGGTCATTTTCGACCGTCCCGGCAAGCAGACGAGCGGCCTCGACGTCACTGGCCCAGTGGGGAATCGGCAGCCGGCCGATGAAGCGGAGCATCTCGGCCAGGTTCTCGCGCTGCGCCCAGTAGTCGGGAATCTCGGTCTTGAGGTAGTTGAGACCGGCGCGGGTGCTGTCCTGCTCAGCGGTCTGGTAGACGGCGAAGAGGGCGTGGCGGAGAAGCGTGGAGCCGAAGCCCTCCGTGCCCCACTCGCGGCGCTTGAATTCGGTGGCGGTTTTGAGGCGGGTTTGATTGGCCTTGCCGCTTTGCAACATGAAGCGGTAGTCGCGCACGCCGAAGCCGCGAGCAAACTCCTGGAAGACGCCGCTGCGGTAGTCGCCGTGGGACTCCACCTCCAGGCACTTGAGGTAGAGCTTTTCCTCGGGGGAAAGACGCTTCCAGAGCTGGGCGTCAATGCCAGTGGGGACGAGGAAGTTGCTCGCGGTCTTCACCGCGTCCTCGATGATGCGCTCGATGGGCGACTCGTCGCCGCGCCGGCGCTCTCGAGACAGCTCGTAGGACACGTCGATGTCCTCGATGCCCTTGTACTGGGTCAGTACCCGAAGGGCAGCCGCGTAGGCAGCGAGCTGGTAGTCGGCGTCGGAGAAGTTGGGGTCCTCCCGGTCGTCCAGCGCCAGCATGGATTTGAGCTGCTCCTCGACCTCGATCTCGACCTGAGGGACGATTTCGTCGAGGAAGGCGACGTCCTCGGAGGTCTGCTTGCGCAGCACCATCAGGACGGTGCCCTGGACATAGTTGCCCTCTTTGAGCGCCGACTCGGTCTCGGTGGCGATGGTCCAGGCCGCCGTCACCCGCAGCCCAGCGGCCCACAGAATCAGGGCCAGGTCTGCCCACACCCCGGCGTCCTGGTGGGTGAACATAACGATCTGTAGCCCGTTGTCGGGCATGTGGGCCGCCAGATTGCGGTAGGAGTCGACCATCCCCTCGCGGAATTCCTTGCCGGAGCCGCGGATAGCGAGCGCTCGTTTGCTATCGGAATACCAGTTGGGAAAGAGCCTGGGCAAATGTTTCTCGTACCAAGCAAGAAAGAATTCGGATAGTTCGTGGTAGTTGATGGCGTCCGCGTACGGTGGGTCCGTCAACCAAATATCCTGATTAGGCAGCACCGCAGTTACTCCGTGCGGTACAACTTTGCGCACTTCTTCGAAGTGATAGGACTGCCTAACGCCGTCCTTGAATGTTACTTCGAGCGGCGCAAGTGGTCTGCAGGAGTAATTGTAAAGGGTGTTCAGCGCCTGGTTATAAAACGTGTTAGTAGGAGCGCCAATGCCACCGCCTTTGTCCAAACTGGGAATCCAGCGACAAAGTCTTGTATTCCAATCTGCACATCGACCAACAGAGAGAAGACAGGCGACTCGTTGTTCATCAGTCTGCGAGTGCCGCTCGATCATCTCTGAGAGAAGACCAGTAACAAACAACTGCCTTGGCGTAAAAAGATGATGCCAGTGGGTCCAGCCGCGGGTGCGAATCGGCTCGTCGGTCTTGTCGCCCGGCTCGATGCGCCGGCTCGGGATATAACCCTTCGCCTGCCAGTCAGCGAAGCGCTCGCGCACTAACTCCAGCACCCGCGCTTCACGTCCGAGGTCGTTCTCGTCTGGTGCGCGATAATAGCGCTTCCGCTGGACTTTCCCCTCCCCATCGATCCAGGTATGCACCCAGCGGATGCAGTAGAGGCGCTCCTGAAAGACGTCGTCCGACCGTGGAACCAGGTCTTCGTTCTCCCATTGGCGCAGGCCGTAAACCGTCTCCCCGCCACCGCGGCGGTCGCCCCGGATGGCGCTCATGGGGGTGGACTGGCCGCAGTGGGGGCATTCCAGGCGGGAACTGCGCACCGTACCGGACTTAGCGCCGCTCAGCGCCAAGTTGCTCACACCCTGGTAAATCTCGATCCGAAAGCGCCGCTCGGCCTCGTCGGGGGCCAGCTTGGCTAAGGTCATGGTCTTCTCAGCCAAGATCCAGGACGGCGCCAACGCCACCAGCCATCCACACTCCGGGCACTTGGTCTCAGTGCAGTAAAGGTAGGCGTCGGCCCGGTCGCCTTCCTCGTTGTGCTCGATGCCCCACTCGGTGATCTGCCGGTCCACGGCCTCGAACACCCGTTCCTGCGCCTCGCGGACCTTCTCGGCGACTTCCTGCCCCCCGCCAACGATGTTGAGCGCGCCCCAGGTCAACAGGGCCGCGACCGGATTCAGGTCCGAGCCGTATGACTCGCAGCCAATGCGGGCGGCCTCGAAAGGGACGCTGCCGCCGCCGCAGAAGGCGTCGCCGACCCGCGGCGTGTGCCCGAATCGGCGCTCGCCGAGCTGGCGGACAAGCTCAGGGAGGCTCGTCGCATCGGTCCCCAAATGAGCGTTGATCTCTTCCCACGCGGTCTCAGAGGGGCCGTCGATCTGCTCGGGGCGGTCGCAGTAGGTGAGCTTCTCGTCGTAGTTCATGCGATCGAAAACGAGACGCTGCAGTGCGCCCTTTTTCTCAGCGGTGGTGCCCTGGCGAAGTCTTAGCTTCGGGGAATCCACATCGAACCAGCGTAGCCGCTCGGCCGGAGTAAGCCGCTCGAAAAGGTCCTTGAGCGCGATGGCCTTGGTCTTGCGTTGCCAGAGGCCATCCTCGTCCATGGTCAGGATCTTGAGGAAGATCTCCCGGTCGCGCTTTGGGTTCTCACTGGTAGGGAGCAAGAGACCCAGGATCGCCGCTCGGACCATGATCAAGGGTTTGCGCCCCCACCATTTGCCGAGACCCGTGAGCGTTTGACTGTAGTTGGCCTTGCGCTCCTTGTAGCTCTCCTTCGAGAGCTTGGAGACAGGGAACTGGGTCTCGATGAAGGTGATGTCGCTGTCCATCAGGGTCACTTCGCGGTCTTGCCCTCGGGCGCTGTCTTCCTGGCTCGCCTCCGGGTTTTCTCCTCTTGTGCGGCAGGTTCTTCGCGTCGTGCGCTCTGTAGCTCGAACACGGGGAGGGGCTCATGGGCCGAGTCCGTCACCGGGTTCTCCGTGAGTGCGAAGCGGACGGCCTTGCGCCAGCCCTTGTTGCGTCCCTGGACGGCGTGGCCGGTGGCCGCGGAGGTCATGGTGAAGAGCCACCACCGCTCCTCCGGAACCAGGCCGAGCCAGTTCTTGATGGCCGCCGGGGTCAGGGCCGGGTCGGCGTCTTCGATGGCCCATGCGAGCAACACCAGTTCTTTGCCGAGCAGTCGGGAGACGGGGTTGGTGCCCGTCTTCCAGGTGCCGGGCTTGAGCCCGTCCTGCTTGAGTCGCTTGTTGAACTCGACCCGGACCTCGTCTGCGATGGCGTTCCATTTGCCCCGGGCGAGGAGAACGCGGAGCTTGCCCTCGGCCTCGCCCAGGGCGAAGGTGGGCGGGGCGCTGGCCTCGCCTTCGTCCCAGGTCAGGTGCTCGGAGATGAGCACCTCCTCCCGATTGCTCGCCGGGATCGTCACCAGGAAGTGGTGGGCGGACTCCGCAGGGCAGAAACCGAAGCCGAGGTAAGCCGCTTTCTTCGCTGCGGGCATGACTACGGCTCGACCTCGTCGCGCTGAAGCTCCACGGCAATGTCGCGGACGTAGTCGAGAAGCTGCTGACCGGTGGGGAACCAGAGGGCCGAAGCCTCAACGTTGACCTCGCCCTCCGCGAGCAGCGAGCGTAGGTGCTCGACGGTGCTTTGGATTTGGGCTGCATCCAGGTGAAGGTCATCGTCCAGATTCAGATCCACCCACTTGGCACCGAGGACTGCGATGCGGGTGGTGGCGGCCTTGCCCTGATGCTTCCCGAGCCGTTCAACGAACCCATAGGCGGTGCGCGTCGTTGAGAAGGTGAAGCCACCGGTCGGCCGCCAGGTCGCCGGCTGGTCCTTGTCGATGGGTTTGACCACCGGGGCCTTGTCCCAGGTGATCGGGAGTTGGAACGGCTCGGAGGACACACCCCTGCGCTCCGCGACGGCGAGGACCAGGCGGCTGCCGGCCGGGACGACGAAGGAGGCGTCGTAGGACCCGCCGGAAACCTTGGGGTCGGAACCGTCGGTCGTGTAGCGGATGGGGGCCTGGGGCGCAGCGCGCAGCTCCACCATCTTGTCGGAGCCGGAGTTGAAGACGCGGCCCTTCAACGTGATGCGGTTGTTCCAGGTGACGGGGTCGCCGGTTTCGTGCTCGCCGGTGGAGTCCACGGCGAGGAACGAGACCTCCAGCTCGTCGGTCTCGTAGTCGCGCCCGGAGAGCTTGTGAGAGGCGGTGGTCGCCTGTCCCCCGACCTCGACATAGATGGCGTCGCCGTTGATGGGCGTGGCGCGGAGCTTGACCCGGCCCGTGTCGTCGTCCCGGGACAGCTCCTGAAGCCGGACCTGGGTCGCGGGCTTCGGGAACGGCCCCTTCTCGACGTAGCCGCCGCTCTCGCGCCAGACGTCGCGGTGGAGGCACTCCTCCTTGACCTTCTCCAGTGCGTCGGAGCGGTGCCACTGCCACGCGGGGTTGGTGGCAGCACGGCGCTTGATCTCGCTCCAGAGCATCACCTTCTGGGTGAACAGGCGCGCCTCGATCTTCTTGGTGAAAGTCTCCCCGCTCACCTCCTCCGTGTACTTCATCTTGCCCTTGAGGGTGCGGATGATCTGGTCCTCGCCGTCGTACCGGTTGGCGGTGAACTCCATCGGGAAGTCCGCCGACATGAGGCGCTGGGCGCTCGGGTAGTAGAGGGTCGAGAAGGTCTCCCGCAGCGCGCTGCCGAACTGGTTCTGGATGCGGTCCAGCAGGTCGCGGGCCTGGACGAGCTGAGGGTCGTTGTCCGGCGTGCCCTCAGCCTTCAGCTCGTCGATGATGTGGCGGATGGCCTTCAGCTCCTTGGCGGCATTGAGGAGCGCGTCCGAGCTGCGCTGGCCCGTGAGGAAGCCGACGCGATTCTTGAAGTCGATGTTCTCGTAGAGCTTCTGCAGATCGGGGTTGAGGCCGCCCGGGTGGGGGCTGGCGATGACCAGGAGGGTCTTGTCCTGGGGGACCTCGATCTCGTCGACAGCGGGCAGGGCGAGGACCTTCTGGTAGCACCAGCCGGTCTCGGGCTTGAACAGCTCGTTGAGGCGGTCGCGCAGCTCGCGTAGCGACTGGTCGTGCAGGTAGCTCTCCGCGGTGGTGCGCAGCCGCGCCACCAGGTTCTGCACGTTCTTGATGAAGAGCCTCCCGTCCCGGCCCGTGTGCAGATACCAGGCGGTGGTGACGAGGCGGTTGAGGACCTCGTTCTTGAGCTTGGAGATATCCCGCCCCGGCGCGCACAGGTTGGCGACGATCTCCGGGAGCGTGAGCCCCTTGGTGCCGCCGGCGACGTTGGAGAGCGAGGCGACCAGCAGCAGTTTCATCACGGCCTGCGCATCGCGGCCGCCAAGGTTCGTGTCGAGGATTTCAGCGATCGACTGACCGGCCGAGGCGATGTCGTGGGAGACAGCGTTCTCCAGGGTGCTGTTGATTTGGTTGATCTCCGAGAGGGTCTCCCGGTCGTTGAGGTCCAAGTCATTGGCGTTGATGAGGTAGACGCCGTCCGCCTCGCCGCTGTCCCAGAGCCGTGAGGTCACGATCCGCATCAGGCGGATGAGGCCGCGGGTCTGCTGGAAGCCGGGGTTCTCCTTGAAGCGGGCGTAGAGATCGCGGATGGAGGGGTGGAAGGGATAGGCTTCCGCGATTCGGGCCGCGAACTGCTCCGGCGAGGCGTTGGTGACGTCCATCTGGCGGGCATCACGGATGGACTTGGCATAGCCCTGGGCAATCTCGGCGATCGCGTCCCGATCCGGCAGCTCGGCGAAGAGGCGCTTGCGCAGGATCTGGTAGAACTCGTCCGTGTTCATGCGGACGGGCTCCAGGCTCATGGCCGTGCGTCCCGTCTCTTTATCCAGCTCGTTGAGCGCCTGGACGATCTGCTGGCTTCCCCCGGCGTAGGAGGCCGTCAGATCCGTGATGACCAGGCAGACGTTGGACAGCTCGTCCTTCCCGATGGCGACCAGCAGGTTGGAGAGCGCGGTGGCGGTGACCACCGACAGGTCCGAGTTGCCGATGGTCTTGGACTTGGCGTACTCGAAGTAGGGCGGCAGCTCGTCCAGCATGATGACCAGCGGCTCGCCCTTGAGGAGGTTGACCCAGGCCGTCTGCCCTGGGGCGGACAGCGGCGAGTAGTAGTCAGCGAACTGCTCCCGCTTGCCAAGCTGGGTGGCGATCGAGCCCCAGATCCCCAGCGGCGCATCGCTCTCGCGACCGGAGAAGGCAACCACTCGGACCCGGCCCAGCTCATGCGCGGGGTCGTAGAAGTCTCCCATGACACGGGGACGGTAATCGGGAAACTGCGCGAGCAGCCCAAGGGCGTTGAGCATGTGGGTCTTGCCGCCACCCATGGCCTGGGTGAGCTTGAAGATGCCTTGCGTGGTCTTGCCCTCCAGGCGGCGGAACGCCTCGGTGAGCAGGATGCGCATGCCCTCGGTGACGAAGTTCTCGCGGAAGAAGGCGTCGGGGTCGATACGGCCCTCGATGAGGTCCGTAAGATCGAGGACGGTGTCGCGCCGGGACTTGTCGAAGATGCTGTCGCGGGGTTTGCAGGCCTGCCCGATCGTCCGCATTCGCTGCTTCTCCGTTGTTGTTCGCAGGCGGAGGGTCGGCATTCGGCAGTTCGAGGCAGAACCCGAACGCCGAGGCATCCGGAACGGGCGACACCCGTCGCCCAGCCCCAGATCTCCCCCCTGGCGGGCTTTTCGCAGGGGACAGCATGCTTGTCAACCGCCAGGCGTCAGCTTTGGGAACCACGTCGGGCGGCGCGGCACAGAGCCGGGCCGGGGGCTGCCGCAACCCCGCGTGCCAAAGCCCTGTTAACTGCCCCGGATCCCGTCCGTTGTTGCCCCCTTACTACGGCGCGGTCGCGCGGCGGCAACCTGCCTCGGGGCTGCTCCGGTGGGCCCCCGACGCAGCCGGTCTTACGCATCGTAAACTGCGTGGGGGAGTCTGCGCCCCAAGCCGCGCCAGCTGTCGCAGCCCGCCTTCCTTCTCACGTCCGTCAAGTGCCGCAGGGAGCTTAAGTGCCGCTCAACGGGAGGCGAAGCCCCAAGGGCGAGCAGACCAATGGTGTCGGCCCGCAGCGTTAGCCGCCAGGGCATCCGGCCCCAGCTTGCTTCCGTGGCACGGCCCGGGGCCGGCGTAGAGATTTCAAGGGGCGTCCCGGGCCAGGTCTGACGAACGTCATCCAGATCGAGCCTCCCGACCAGGTGCATCTTCGGGACGATGACCCAGTCGCCGCGCCGGGAGTCCAAAATGCCAGACTTCTCTCGGCGGGTTCAGGCCCAACCGAAGCGGCACCCGGCGCGCTTCGTACGGCACGTCCAGCGAACCTTCGCCTCGGGGGACGACAACCCGACCGCGCAGAGCTCCAGGCCGACCGCTTCTTCAATCGCGCCCTTTTCGACTACCCCGACGCGTTGCGCTGGACCGCACGCTTCTAAGACCAGATCGCCGGCCTGCGCGCCGCAGAGCCACGCTCTCGGAGTGTCGCGTGTCGCTCGTGAATCCGTCCGGGGGCTCCTGCCGCCGGACGGACTCGCTCCTGGCGACAGCCTCGTGTGCCCCGGACGCCCCACTCCGGGGCCGGCTGCGCCACCAACGGGCTGCGCCGCAGCCGCTCGGGCTTCGCCATCCCCTGCGCGAATGGCTCGACGGCGTGTCGGATGCGCTCTGCATGTCGCCTCCGCTGGCTTCGGGCCTGCCGCCCCTTCGCCACTGCGGCGACACGCTCGCGCCTACGCCTGCCGGGGACTACGCGCCTCGTGCTTCGCACTTCCCTGGCGCGCAGCGTGTGAAGCGAAGCCCTGGGCGCTGAGCCCAGGCGGCAGGCGGGAGCGGCTGCTGGCGCCCGCGTCGATCCCACGCGAGCGGCTGGATCAACCCAACGGAGCACTAAACCCGCTCAACTCGTGGGCGTTGCACCGCGATCGCGCGCTACAACATCGCCCCCGGCTGGGACTGCGCCGGGCCCCCCGACCTAGCCACGGTGGCCGACGAACGGATCGATCCCGAGGCGCTCTAGCCCGCGCCCGAGCGACTACCGGCTGACTCCGATCCCGCCCCGAAAGGGGCCAGGCCCAGGCGATCTTTCTCGGTAACGGCGTCCTCGCAATCGCAGGCACGATGCTCGGTATGCGTGCCTTTCTTCTTGCGCTCGCCCTCGTCGCGCCGGTACTCCCTCTGGACGCCGCGGCGGCCGGGTTTTATTTCCGCGCCGAGGAGGGCTGGTTCTGGTACGAGCGCGCACCCGAGCCGGCCGTTACGCCCGAACCCGCCCCGACCCCCGAGCCGCCACCGCTCGCCGAGGCCGCCCCAGCCACCGCGCCGCAAGGCCCGCGCCCCCTCACGGCCCAGTGGCTGCGCGAGCGTCTGGGTGCCTACCGCGATGCCGCCATCGACGACCCGAGCCCCGAGAACGTCGCCCTGTACCTCTACCTGCAGCGGGTGGCGTTGGATAAATCGAGCCGCTTCGCCGCCGCCACCCAGCGCGCGGTGCAGCTCGACCCGATGCTCGATGAAATCACCCAGCGCCCCACCGCCACCTTCGCCG
>JALOTB010000124.1 GCA_025458165.1 Chromatiaceae bacterium
GACCGGCGTTCGGAAGGAGCTGGACCTTGGGTTTCGGGTATATTAGGCGCCAGGCCCCTCTGCGGGGCTGATCGCTTTCCGCCCGCGCCGGCGCGGCTGCCGCCCGCGCGAACCATTCCAGCACTCCGGGACTGATCGATGTCGCAAAAGCAAATGGTTACCGTCGACGGCAACGAGGCCGCCGCCTACGTCGCCCATATGACCAATGAGGTCGTGGCAATCTACCCCATCACCCCAGCGTCCCCGATGGGCGAGTGGGCCGACGAGTGGTCATCGCTCAACGTCCAAAACCTATGGGGCACGGTCCCCGATGTGATCGAGATGCAGAGTGAGGCCGGCGCGGTCGCCACCCTTCACGGGGCGCTGCAGGCGGGATCACTCGCGACCACCTTCACTGCCTCCCAGGGCCTGCTGCTGATGATCCCGAGCATGTACAAGATCGCCGGGGAGCTGACCCCGATGGTCCTGCACGTGTCGGCCCGTTCCCTCGCCGCTCAGGCCCTGTCGATCTTCGGCGATCACGCCGATGTCATGGCCTGCCGCGCCACCGGCTACGCCATGCTGTGCTCCGCCTCGGTGCAGGAGGTGACGGACTTCGCGCTCATCACTCAGGCCGCGACGCTGGAGGGGCGGGTGCCCTTCCTGCACTTCTTCGACGGCTTCCGCACCTCCCACGAGGTCGCCAAGATCGAGAAGCTGAGCGTGGAGACCATCCGCGCGATGATTGACGAGGACCTGGTCCGGGCGCACCGCGATCGCGCGATGAACCCCGACCGGCCGATCATCCGCGGGACCTCGCAGAACCCCGACGTCTACTTCCAGGGCCGCGAGACCGTCAATCCCTACTATCGCGCCCTCCCCGGAATCGTGCAGCAGTGGATGGACCGCTTCGCCGCGCTCACCGGGCGGCAGTACCGCCTCTTCGAGTACGTCGGGGCCGCGGACGCCGAGCGCGTCATCCTGCTGTTGGGCTCGGGGATTGGCGCCGCGCAGGAGGCGGTCGAGCACCTGGTCGCGCGCGGCGAGAAGGTCGGCATGATCAAGGTCCGCCTGTTCCGACCCTTTGATTCGAGCTACCTGCTCGCCGCCCTGCCGGTCACCGCGCGCAAGATCGCGGTCCTCGACCGCACCAAGGAGCCCGGAGCCGATGGCGAGCCGCTCTACAAGGACGTCATCACCGCGCTCGCCCAGGCGGTCAGCGAGGGCCAGATGGCGGTGATGCCGCGCGTGGTCGGCGGGCGCTACGGCCTGTCGTCCAAGGAGTTCACCCCGGCGATGGTCAAGGGGATCTTCGACGAGCTGGCCAAGGAGCAGCCCAAGAACCAGTTCACCGTCGGCATCATCGACGACGTCAGCCACAGCAGCCTGCCTTGGGACCCGAGCTTCCGCCCCGATGCCGCCGCGGGTGTCAGCGCCTGCGTCTTCTACGGCCTGGGCTCCGACGGGACGGTCTCGGCCAACAAGAACTCGATCAAGATCATCGCCGAGGAGACCGGCAACTATGGCCAGGGCTACTTCGAGTACGACTCGAAGAAGGCCGGTGCGGTCACGGTCTCGCACCTGCGATTCGGGCCGCGCCCCATTGAATCGACCTATCTGATCGGCGACGGCGACGCGAGCTTCGTGGCCTGCCACCAGCCGACCTTCGTCACCCGCTACGACATGCTCGACCGGGCGAAGGCCGGCGCCGTCTTCCTCCTCAACTCCCCGACGCCACCCGACAAGGTTTGGGACGACCTGCCGCGGCGGATGCAGCAGCAGATCCTCGACAAGGGGTTGTCGTTCTACGTGATTGACGCCTACAAGATCGCCGGCGAGACGGGCATGGGCCGGCGCATCAACACCATCATGCAGACCTGCTTCTTCGCCATCTCGGGCATCCTGCCGCGCGACGAGGCCATCGAGAAGATTAAGGACGCCGTCAAGAAGACCTACGGGCGCAAGGGGCAGCGCCTGCTGGAGCGCAACTACGCGGCCATCGACGCGACGCTCGCCGGCCTGCATCAGGTCCAGGTCCCAGGCCAGGTCACGAGCGCCTTCGAGCGCCCGCCGGCGGTCCCGGCCGATGCACCCGAGTTCGTGCGCAAGGTGACCGCCACCCTGATCGCGCAGAAGGGCGATCAGCTCCCGGTGAGCCTGATGCCCGCGGACGGCACCTGGCCGACCGCGACCACCATGTACGAGAAGCGTGATATCGCGCTCGAGCTGCCCAAGTGGGAGGTCGACCTCTGCACGCACTGCGGCAAGTGCCCCTTGGTTTGCCCGCATGCGGCCATCCGCTCGAAGGTCTACCCGGCCGAGCTCACCAATGACGCGCCCGAGTCCTTCCTGCACGTGCAGATCAAGGGCAAGGACTTCCCGCAGGGCTACCACATCTCCTACCAGGTCGCGCCCGAGGACTGCACCGGCTGCGGACTCTGCGTCGAGGTCTGCCCCATCCGCGACCGCAAGGACCCCAAGCGCAAGGCGCTCAACATGACCGCCGACCTGGACTATCACCAGCAGGAGCGGGCCAACTGGGACTTCTTCCTCAAGCTCCCCGAGTACGATCGCACCCAGCTTGACGGCGCGAAGATCAAGCACGCCATGATCTTGCAGCCGCTGTTTGAGTTCTCCGGGGCCTGCGTGGGCTGCGGCGAGACGCCCTATGTGAAGCTCGCCACCCAGCTCTTCGGCGACCGCATGTTGATCGGCAATGCTACTGGCTGCTCGTCGATCTACGGTGGCAACCTGCCGACCACCCCGTACACCGTCAACTCCGACGGCCGCGGCCCGACCTGGAACAACTCGCTCTTCGAGGACACCGCCGAGTTCGGACTTGGGATGCGGCTGGCGGTCGACAAGCAGGCCCAGCACGCCCGCGAGCTGGTGCAGGCCCTGACGGACAAGATCGGCGGCAACCTGGCTGAGGGTCTGCTCAACGCCGACCAGACCACCGAGGCCGGGATCTTCGAGCAGCGCGAGCGGGTCGCGGCCCTTAAGGAGAAGCTCCGCACCCTGGATGTCCTCCAGGCACGCACCCTGGAAGGGATCTGCGAGCAGCTCGTGCGGCGCAGCGTGTGGATCGTCGGTGGCGATGGCTGGGCCTACGACATCGGCTACGGTGGCGTCGACCACGTCCTCGCCTCAGGGCGCGACGTCAACCTGCTGGTGCTCGACACCGAGGTCTACTCCAACACCGGCGGGCAGACCTCCAAGGCGACGCCGATGGGGGCAGTGGCCAAGTTCTCCGCGGGCGGCAAGCCGACCTTCAAAAAGGACCTGGCCATGATGGCCATGGCCTACGAGAACGTCTACGTGGCCCAGGTCGCCTTCGGCGCCAAGGACGTGCAGACCATCCGCGCCTTCCTGGAGGCGGAGTCCTACCCGGGGCCCTCGGTGATCATCGCCTACTCGCCCTGCATCGCCCATGGCGTGGATCTGTCGAACAACCTGCGCCAGCAGGACCTGGCGGTCAGCTCCGGCCACTGGGCCCTGTTCCGCTACGACCCGCGACGCACCGCCAAGGGGGAGAACCCGCTGCATATCGACTGCAAGCCTCCGTCGATCCCCTACCGTGACTTCATCTCCACCGAGACCCGCTTCAGTGTGCTCAACCGCACCCACCCGGAGGCGGCCGAGCGCTACCTGCGGCTCGCCCAGAAGCACGTGCAGACACGCTTCAGCCTCTACGAGCAGCTCGCGCATCTGGCGGTGCAGAAGGCCCCGGCGAGCGGGGGCGAGCCTAAGCCCGAGGCGGAGGGCTAGACCGCGACCTCGATCGGGCCGCAGACCGGCAGGCGGAGCGCCCTTCGGGCATCCGCCCCACCGGAAACCCTATTCATCCGGAGCCAACCTATGGACCTCACCACCAGCTACCTTGGCTTGACCATCAAGAACCCACTGGTCCCGTCCGCCTCGCCGCTCAGCAAGAGCGTGGATATCGCCCGCCAACTGGAGGACAACGGCGCCGCGGCCATCATCATGTGGTCGCTCTTCGAGGAGGCGATTACCGCCGAGTCGGAGTCGATGGTGCGCTTCCTGCACCACCAGGAGATCGGCTTTGGCGAGGCCGATGCGGGCTTTCTGCCCGACTTCCAGGACTTCGCCGGGGGCACCGAGCTCTATCTGGAGAACCTGCGACGTTTGAAGGAGTCGCTCGACATCCCGGTGATCGCGAGCCTCAATGGCGTGACGCGGGGTGGCTGGGTCGAGCACGCCAAGGAGATGGAGCAGGCCGGGGCCGACGCCCTGGAGCTGAACGTCTACTATGTCGCCGCCGACCTGATGCAGAGCGCGGCCGAGGTCGAGAGCCGCTACCTCTCGCTGCTGACCGACCTGCGCCAGCAGATCGGCATCCCCATCAACATGAAGCTCTCGCCGGCGTTCAGCTCGCTCGGGCACCTGATCAAGCAGCTCGAGGCGGCGGGGGCGGATGGCGTGGCCCTCTTCAACCGCTTCTACCAGCCCGACATCAATATCGACAGCCTGCGCCTCCAGTCGAGTCTGCACCCGTCGACCTCGGCGGAGATCCTGCTCCCGATGCGCTGGATTGCCCTCCTGCACGGACGCACCAGCCTTTCCCTCGGTGCGACCAGCGGCGTGCATACCCCAGAGGACGCGATCAAGCTCCTGCTCGCCGGCGCGGACGTGGTGCATCTGTGCAGCGCGCTGCTCGAGCGGGGTCCCGCCTACATCGGCAACGTGCTGCAGGGGATCAGGGACTGGATGGGCGAGCAGGGCTTCGAGTCGGTCTCCGAATTCCGCGGGCGGGTCAGCGCGCTCGGCGTCGCCAACCCGGCGGAGTTCGAGCGTGCCAACTACGTCAATATCCTCGACAGCTACAGCTTCTCTTCGGGGGTGATGGTCTGAGCTCCGCCCACTCGGATGCGGTGCGCGGGGCGCACCGCATCCCATCGCAAGCGCATTCCCCGATGCCCATCACCGACAAACAAAGGCGCTGGCTGAAGCAACAGGTCCACCACCTCAAGCCGGTGGTGACCCTCGGACAGGCGGGCCTCTCGGCAGCGGTCCTCGCCGAGATCGAGCTCGCGATCGACCATCACGAGCTGATCAAGGTGCGGATCAGCTCGGCGGATCGGGAGGGGCGCGACGCCGCCGTGCGGGCCATAGCCGAGGCCACTGGGGCGCACCTCATCGCGCGCATCGGCAACGTGGCGAGCTATTTCCGCGCCAACCCGCGCAAGAAGTCCCCGCTGCTGCTGCCGTCGATCTGACCCCGCCGGTCAGCCCGCCTCGACAGCGAGCTCTGCGAGCAAGAAGCGCTCGGCGGCGGCGAGATTGGCCAGGGCGCCGGCGGTCGGCGATGCACCCAGCTCGAAGGCGTAGCCGCGGATGGCGAGCAGCCAGGCCGGTGGCGGCGGCGCCCCCGTGACCCGCTGGAAGACGGCGAGCACCGCCCCCGGTCTCATGGCGTGGGTGGTATAGCCGGTCTCGGCCTCGGCGGCGAGGCGGTCGAAGGCGAAGGGCTCGCGCCCGCTCGCCGCGGCGTCGACGAAGATCACCCGTTCCCGACCGACGAGATCGAGGGCGTGCTCCACCTGGAGCTGAAAGTCGGTCAGGAGCTCGACGCCGGGCAGCCTGTCCGAGTCCGCCAGCCGCCCCAGGGCCTCGACCAGGAGCGGTCCCAGGGCATCATCGCCGCGGGAGGGATTGCCGTAAGCAAAGACCAGGCAGGGGCTCAGCACTCGGGGCACGGCCTCGGCTCATCCGGCCGGCAGGCCGGCGGCGAGCCCAGCCGCGAGGGCGACCGCCCGATCGAGCACCTCCGGCGGCGTGTAGAAGTGCGGCGAGAAGCGCACGCCCCCGCCGCGGCGCGCGCAGATCACCCCCTTTGCCATGAGCGCGCGGTGGAGGGCGGCGGAGTCTACCCCGGGGACGCGGAAGGTCAGGATTCCCGCGCGACGTCGCGGCTCTCGGGGGCTCAGGAGCTCGAAGCCCTGGCGATCGACCAGGCGGATCAGGTGCTCCACCCGTTCGGCGATCGCCGCCTGGACCGACTCCATGCCGACCTCCAGGAGGAGCGATAGACTCGCCTCCAGTGCGTAGATGCCGAGCATGTTCGGGCTCCCGCACTCGAAGCGGGTGGCGTCGGCAGCGGGTGTCCAGGCACTCGACTCGTAGTCGCCGGCCTGGGCCATCATGTGCCAGCCGTACTCGTGCAGCCGCAGCCGCGGCCGCAGGGCTCGGCTCACGTAGAGCAGCGCGAGTCCCTCGGGCCCCAGCATCCACTTATGTCCATCGGCGGCGAGAAAGTCCGCGGGGGTCCGCGTGAGGTCAAAGGGAAGGACGCCGAGACTCTGGATGGCGTCCACGCCGAGCAGGATGCCGCGGGCGCGGGCGAAGGCCGACAGGCGCTCCAGGTCGAGCCGCAGCCCGCGGGCGTACTGGACCGAGCTCACTGCGATCAGCCGGGTGCGCTCGTCGCATAGGGTCTCGAGGTCGGCCTCAGGCGCCGTGGATGCGTAGAGATCGAGCGCCCGGTAGCCGACCCCTTGGTCGGCGAGCGACTGCCAGAGGATGCGGTTGGAAGGGAACTCCTGGGCGATTCCCACCACGTTGTCCCCGGGTTGCCAGTCGAGGCCGTAGGCGACGATCGACAGGCCCTCCGAAGTGCTCTTGACCAGGGCGATATCGGCGGGCGAGGCCGCACCGAGGAGCTGGGCCAAGGACTCCCGCAGCCGGGCCTCGACCTTGAGCCAGCGGGGGTAGTCCGCCGCGCCGCGCGTCCCGTTCTCCACGGCGAAGCGTTGTACCGCCTCCACCGTCCGCCGCGGCCAGGGTGAGACCCCAGCGTGGTTGAGGTAGAGGAGCCCGGGTGTGAGGTCGAAGTGCGTGCCCATGCCCACAAGCTAGCAGCTTCCCGCGGCCGCGGCAGCCGCAGGCCGGTGGCGGCTACAACAGGAGACGCCGGATGTCGCCAAGGAGCCCGCCGAGCAGGCGGGTGAACTGCACCCCCTCGGCACCGTCCACCACCCGGTGGTCGTAAGAGAGCGAGAGCGGGAGCATGAGCCGCGGGAGGAACCGCGCGCCGTCCCAGACGGGCCGCATCACCGCGCGTGAGACGCCGAGGATGGCCACCTCCGGGGCGTTGACGATCGGGGTGAAGGCGGTGCCGCCTATGCCGCCCAGGCTCGAGATCGAGAAGCAGCCGCCCTGCATGTCGCCGGGTAGGAGCTTGCCCTTCCTCGCCTTCTCCGATAGCTCGGCGAGCTCGCGGGCGAGGTCGAAGACCCCCTTGCGGTCCGCATCGCGGACGACGGGGACCACCAGTCCGTCCGGT
>JALOTB010000125.1 GCA_025458165.1 Chromatiaceae bacterium
GCATGGCCACCCGAAGAAGCAGCGTTGAACTCCGGCGGGTGAAGGTTCTCGTAAGCTGTTGTTTTTAGAATTGAAGCATCTTAAGTCAGTGCCATTCGGTACATGCCCGTGAAGGCAAGGCCAAGATTCGCTCTCAGCGGGATGGTGGCGGAAAGGTCCACGCCAACGCTCAGGTCCGCGTTGATTCGCCCGTCCGAGCGTGCAAGCTCCACCCCCACTCCCTCGCGGGCGTTGTCGTTGGTCTCTGCGACCACTCGAACCAAAGCCCCAGAAGCGCTGCCCGACGCAGCGGCCGTCATCGCAATGCGCACCGCGGCCCCGTCGGCCGAGTCGACCCACGGATGATCCGGGACGGCGAACACAAGTGACAGCGGCTCCGCCGCCGACAGGTGGCGCTCGATCACCTGACGGTTAAAGCTCTGCTTGAGGCTGTTCGTCGTAATCAGCCCGAATCGCCGGAGCCGACCGCTTCGCGTCAACTCGGCGGCGCGGTGCCACCAGTACATCACAAAGTCCGCGGAGCCAGGCACATCGGCCCAGGCACCGCGAAGCGCCTCCACGTAGCCATCGCCCAACGCGAGGCGCATCCGCTTGTTGCCAATAAACGGCGGATTGCCCACGACAAAATCCGCCTCCGGCCACTCGGCACGGCGCGGGTTGAGGTAGCGCTCCAAGGGCACTTGGGCGGTCTCGTCGGGGACGGGCTCGCCGGTGACGGGATGGGGCTTGGTGGTGCGGCCGTCCCAGCGGGTGACGGGTCGACCCGCGGGGTCGGTGACGATCTCCACCCCGTCGTAGGCGAGCACGGCGTCGCGGCACTGGATATTGCGGAAGTCGCGGATGACGGGCTCGGGAGGGTTGACGTTGCCGTGGGTGCGGAAGTGCCACTGCAGGTAGCCGATCCAGAGGACCATCTCGGCGATGGTGGCGGCGCGCGGGTTGAGCTCCAGGCCGAGGAGCTGGTGGGGATCGACACTGACCCCTTCGAGCCCCATTAGGAGCTGGCGCTGGCCGAGCGACTCCAGGGTGTCGAGCACCTCGCCCTCCAGGCGCTTCAAGTGCTCCAGGGTGACGTAGAGGAAATTCCCCGACCCACAGGCTGGATCGAGCACGTGCACATTGGCCAGTCGCACCTGGAAGGCCGAGACGAGCTTGACGGCATCAAAGTCCTTGCCCTGCTCGTGCAGCGCGAAGGCGGCGGTGTGCAGGTTAGTCCACTCCTCGCGCAGGGGCTCGATCACGGTGGGGAGCACTAGGCGCTCGACGTAGGCGCGCGGGGTGTAGTGGGCACCGAGCTTGTGGCGCTCGTGGGGATCGAGTGCGCGCTCCAGCAAGGTGCCGAAGATGGCGGGCTCGACCTGGCGCCAGTCGGCGCGGCCGGCCTCGGTGAGGAGGTCGATCTGGCCGCGGTCGAGCGGCAGAGCCGTGGCCTCGGCGAACAGCCCGCCGTTGAAGCGCAGCACCCGCTCGCGCAGGACCACCGAGAAGGGCGTGCCCTGGTTCATGTCGCGCCAGAGGTGCTCGGTGAGCGGCACGAACTGGGCCGGGTTGTCGCGCACCGAGGCCAGCAGCTCGGTGAAGGCGGCCTTGGGCAGCAGGCCGATGTCCTCGGCGAACAGGGTGAAGAGACAGCGGATCAAAAAGGCCGCGGCGAGCGGCGGCGGGTGGCCGCTCGACTCCAGGGAGACGGCGAGGCGCGCGAGCCGCGCGGCGATCTCGCGGGTGACGCGGGCGGCGCGGCGCGTGGGGTCGAGCGCGAGCGGGTCGAGCCAGACCGCGCGCAGCCGGGCGCGGATCTCGGGGCGGCGCAGGTCGTCGAGCCGGATGCGGTGGGCGCGCGGGTCGGGATAAGGGATGTAGGCCCCGCCGCTGCGGCTGAACTCGCTGTAGAGCTCGATGCTGCGGCCGACGTCGACCACCACCACGAAGGGCGGGCGGCCCTCCTCCGGCGGCAGGGCGCGGGCGTACTGCACGGCCTGGCCCTGGGCGCGGAGCATGGCCTTGTCCCAGCCGGTGGTGTCGAGGTCGAGGCCGGACCGCTTGGCCTCCAGGACGTAGCAGGCGCGGCGGTAGAGGTCGATGTAGCCCTGGCTCTGGGTGCCGTCGCCGTGCTGGAAGACCACCCGGCGCTCGAAGCAGTAGGCGTTGTCGCGGGTATCCTCGCGGGCGGGTTCGGGCTGGGGCAGCCCGAGCAGCGTGCAGAGCTCAGTGAGGAAGAGCTGGTAGTTGGCGCGCTCGCTGCCGCTCGCGCCCGCCCAGCGGGCGATGAAGGCGGCGATGGCCTCGGGGTCGTCGGGGCCGGAGTCCGGCGGATCGCGGGCGTCGTCGTCCATGGCGGGTCCTTTGGCGGTCGATGTCCGGATGCTAGCCGCGGCGCCCGCGGGGCAGCAAGGAATCGGCCGGTGCTGGCCCATTCGATCGGATGATGGTTTGATGAGCCACCGCCCCCGACCGTCTAGACGAGGCCGTTGCATGACCACGAGGCGAGCGTTCCTGGCCGCGGCCGGCGTTGCGGGCGCCGGCCTGGCCCTTTCGTACTCTATCCATCGCCAGGGCAAGGCGTCCTATGCCGAGGCGGTCGCGGAGACCTGGCGCCATTCGGGGGAGCCTGCCACCGGCCGCCCCGAGCCCATGCGCGACCTGGTGCGCTACGCGACGCTCGCGCCCTCGAGCCACAACACCCAGTGCTGGCGGTTTCGGGTCGCCGAGGGAGGCATCTCGATCCTGCCCGACTTCGGGCGCCGCTGCCCGGTGGTCGACCCCGACGATCACCACCTCTTCGTCAGCCTCGGCTGCGCGGCCGAAAATCTGATCCAGGCGGCCGCCGCGGCGGGGCTCGACGGTCAGGCCGCCCTCAACTCCGGGCCCGAGGAGTCGGTCGGCATCGCGCTGACCCCCGCGAAGGGCGTGCGCTCCGCGCTCTTCGAGGCGATCCCGCACCGCCAGTCGACGCGCAGCGAGTACGACGGGATGCCGCTCACGGGCGACGAGCTTCGGCTGCTGGAAACGGCCGGCACCGGCCGTGGGGTGCGCGCGCTCTTGATCACGGAGCGGCAGACGATGGAGACGCTGCTGGAGCTGGTGATCCAGGGCAATACGGCGCAGATGCGCGATCCCGCCTTCGTCGCGGAGCTCAAGGACTGGATCCGCTTCAGCCATGCCCAGGCGGTGCGCCAGCGGGACGGGCTGGCCTCGGCGGCCTCCGGCAATCCCTCCCTGCCGCCTTGGCTCGGCCGCCGGCTGTTCGACCTGGTCTTCACCGAGTCGGCCGAGAACGACAAGTACGCGCGGCATCTGCGCAGCTCCGCGGGCGTCGCGGTGTTCGTCTCGGAGGTCGACGACAAGGCCCATTGGGTCGAGGCCGGCCGGGCCTTCCAGCGGTTCGCGCTCCAGGCGACCGTCCTGGGAATTCGCACCGCGCACCTCAACCAGCCGGCCGAGGTCCCGGCGCTGCGCGCCGAGCTCGCCAGCACCCTGGGCCTTACGAGCGGCCGGCCAGACCTGGTCATACGATTCGGTCGCGGGCCTGAGCTCCCCCGCTCGTTGCGCCGACCGGTGGAGGCCGTGCTGGTCTGAGCCGGCGCTCCGGGGCCGCTGGGCGTGCGCTTGTCTGCCGCCGGAATCCCGGCTATCGTCGCCGGCATCTCGGCTCTGCCGGGAATGCCGTTAAGTCGAGAGGGCACGTCGTTCCGGCAGGGAATGCCGGAACCCAGACTCCAGGCATGGCAGGCGCTGATCACATCCCTGTCGCCTGGATCCCGGCAGTCCATGCCGGTATGACGCCGTCACTGAAAGGCATTGCTCCGCAGGCCGTCCTGTCCGGTCGATTCGTATCTCCGCAAGCGGGGTAGTCGAGCATGCACTACGAGAATCGTCTCTATCAGATCTTGGCCCCCAATCCGGCGCTGGTTGCCTCACAGCTCGAGGCCGATGAGTTCGCAAAACATTACACCGCCGGCTCTACCCGCTATTACGAGGGGAAGGTGGTCTTCGCGGAAATCGACATCAACTTCCGCCATCCCTACTTCAAGATCGACGAGGCGATCGCCTCGCTGCATCCCCACCCCGACGGGCGGCCCAAGGCGACGAAGTTCATCTCCACCTACCGGGTGCTGGAGCACATCGACCTCAAGGCCATCAAGCGGGTCATCCTCAGCACGCCCGAGGGGTATTCGCTGGAGCTCCATAGCGCCCCCTACACCAAGACGCACGAGCCCGGGTTTCTGCGGATCTACGCCGAGATCGAGCCACTGCGGATGCTGGTGCTCTCCCGGCTCGACTTTCCTGCCTTCGGCAAGTACATCACCGATCCGAATTTCCCCAAGGGTGCGCCCAAGCAGTTCTACACCCAGGTCGAGCTGGATATCGCGGAATTCCTCAAGACCTTCGAGGAGCGGCCGACCATGCATGCCCCAATACCAGGGCTGCATCCCTCGAAGCTGCGCGACGCGATCATGGCCCTGCGCGCCGACCTGCCGAAGGCGACCAAGGGGCTGAGACTCGACTGCTCATTCGACACCATCCCCTACAAGCTCATTCGCCACGGGTTCATGTTCGCCTCGCACGAGGAGACCAAGTTCTTCCCGATGCCATCGCGCGCGGAGATCGAAGCGACGCACTACCGTTTCTGGCGTGCCATGTAAGCCCGTCGCTCCGCAAGCCGACGGCTTGCGGGGCTCGCCCGAGCCCAATAACGACAAAGAGTCCGCGCTGGAGTGGTTTCCGTTGATTTCTGCACTGCGAACAGGGTTTTGCGCGGCCGGCTGCGGCTCCCGCTGACGGATCGACGACACCCTTCGTAGGGCATAGCCTGGGCTCGCCCGGCCTATGCCTCCCTTACCATCGCGATAGCCACGGAGATCTCCATGACTCTCAGTGCCCTCGTTCCCATGAGCTTCGGCGTGATCGGTCTTGTGGTCGCTTACTTCATCTACCAGGCGGTGAAGCGTTATCCGGTCGGGGACGCCAAGGTGGCAGCGATCAGCGACGCCATTCACTTGGGGGCCATGGTGTTCATGCGCCGTGAGTATTCGATGCTCGGGCTCTTTGCCGCCGTGCTCGTGGTGGTGCTCTTCGTCTTCCTCGGCTGGAAGACGGCGCTGGCCTTCGTGGTCGGGGCGGTGGCCTCGGCCCTGGCCGGTTACATCGGCATGAGCACGGCGACCCGGGCCAACGTGCGCACCACCGTCGCCGCGCACACCAAGGGACCGGCCGAGGCCCTGACGGTGGCGTTCTTCGGTGGCTCGATCATGGGGCTCGCCGTCGCGTCCTTGGGGCTGCTGGGGCTCGGCACGCTGTACTTGCTCTTCGGCGGCGATCCGGAGACGGCCCATGCCATCCACGGCTTCGGCATGGGGGCGTCGAGCGTGGCGCTATTCTCCCGTGTCGGCGGCGGGATCTACACCAAGAGCGCGGACGTGGGCGCCGATCTGGTCGGCAAGATCGAGGCCGGCATACCCGAAGACGATCCGCGTAACCCCGGGGTCATTGCGGACAACGTCGGCGACAACGTCGGCGACGTCGCCGGCATGGGCTCGGACATCTTCGAGTCCTATTGCGGCGCGATGATCGCGACCATCGCCATCGCCTCGACGCTGGCCGTTGACATCATCGACCCAATCGGCGAGCGGCAGGCCCTGATGTTCCTGCCCCTGGCCCTGTCGTCGGCGGGTCTGCTGTGCTCGATCGCCGGGATCTGGCTGGTGCGGATGTTCTCCAGTCAGACGCCAGAGCGCGCGCTGCGCATCGGGACCATCGGGGCCAGCTTGATGTTCATCCTGGTCGCCTATTTCGTGATCGTCGGCACCGGGGTCGACGGCAATGTCTGGGGGGCCGTGCTCGCCGGGGCCATCGGCGGGATCATCATCGGCCTAGTCACCGAGTACTACACCTCGTCCAAGCCGGTTCGCCATATCGCCCTGGCCGGCGAGACCGGGCCGGCGACGGTGATTATTACCGGATTCGCCGTCGGCATGCGCTCGGTGATCGTCCCGCTGCTCACCATCAGCGCGATCATCTTCGTCTCCAACCACTTAGTCGGCCTCTATGGGGTCGGCATCGCCGCGGTCGGCATGCTCGCCACGGTGGGGATCACGATGGCGATCGACGCCTATGGCCCGGTCGCCGACAACGCCGGTGGCATCGCCGAGATGGCCGGCCTGGGTGTCGAGACCCGGCGCATCACCGACTCACTGGATGAGCTGGGCAACACCACCGCGGCCATCGGAAAGGGCTTCGCCATCGGCGCCGCCGCCTTGGCCGCCTTGGCCATCATTACCGCCTACATCGAGAGCGTCGCCTTGCACGTGCCGGACTTCGAGCTCGGGCTGGGCGACCCGATGGTCATCATGGGACTCTTCATCGGCGGCATCCTGCCCTTCGCCATCGCGGCGATGACCATGACCGCCGTCGGTGACGCCGCCTTTGCGATGATCAACGAGATCCGCCGCCAGTTCCGCGAGATCGACGGTCTATTGCAGGGCAAGGCGGAGCCCGACACCGCCCGCTGCGTGGACATCGCGACGGCGGCAGCGCTGAAGAAGATGGTGCTACCGGGCGTCGTCGCCATCGCGGCGCCCTGGGTCGTCGGCTTCGGCCTGGGGCCCGCGGCCCTCGGCGGCATGCTCGGCGGCGCCCTGCTCGGCTGCGTCCTGCTCGCGCTGACCATGGCCAACGCGGGTGGCGCCTGGGACAACGCGAAGAAGTACGTCGAGAAGGGCAATCACGGCGGCAAGGGCTCTGACACGCACAAGGCGACCGTCGTCGGCGACACCGTGGGCGATCCGTTCAAGGACACCTCCGGGCCGTCGATGAACATCCTCATCAACGTCATGGCGATCGTCAGCCTGGTGATCGCCCCCATGCTCGGCCCCAGCCTGTTCGGCTGACACAGACGGCGCAGGGCCCCTCCAACCGGCGGCGGGGCCTGTCGCCCCGCCCCGCTGAGCCCGATCGCCCGGCGCAGGGGTGAGGCGCGGCGCCGGGGCGCTGGTGTCGCTTCCAAGAGCCGTCCACCACGAACTTCTCGGACACATTCGCCGCGCGACTGGTCATCCCTTCCGAGTACGACACCTCACGGGATCTTGCGAGGGGCCGGGACGACCCACACCGGACATCCCCAGGACCCACGTCGGGGTGTCAGAGAACTTCACAGGCGCTCGGGCCGGCGACCGCCAGGAAAGGCAGGTCCCGCCCCATAGCGGTCACGACGCCGGGGCCGGCCGTGGCAGGTCTGTTCCATGAGCAGACACCAACGCTGGGCAGGTCGGCGGGCCCTCC
>JALOTB010000199.1 GCA_025458165.1 Chromatiaceae bacterium
AGCCAGGTGCCGACCGCCAAGTTGAGGGCCTGGACGTTGAACTCGTCGTCGTGGACCACGCCCGCCTTCGTCTCGGGCACCGCCGGCGGCGGCTCGGCCACGCGCGGCTCGCCCACGGGCGCGGGCGGCGCGCTGCCGCGCAGGCAGGCGATGTGGCACGACTGCAGCTCCTTCATGAGCTCGTTCGAGCGGCGCGTGTCGAACGAGATCATCGCCAAGCCGTCCTTGATCTCGGCGAGCAGGGGCGGGATCGCCGACAGCAGCTCCTGGCGCTCGGTCGGCGTGCCCTTCGGCGTGACGCTCCACACCAGCCGGTCGACCACGTCGACGGACTTCTTCCAGCTCGGGCTCTCCTCGCCCTCGCGCAGCAGCGCGAGAGCGCGCGACCTTGAGCTGCTCCTGGCCGCGGCTGACCTGGCGGATGCGCTCTTCGGCAACCGCCGCGCCCCGCTGCTCGGTCTCGAGGAAAGGCTCGAACTCGCTGTTGGCAACCTCGAACGCCTTCGGGTCGGTGTCGAACTCGCCGAGCACCTTCTCGACCACGGCCTCGACCCGCCCGTAGAGGCTCTTGGGCGAGCGGTCCCCGTCGTCGATCCAGCCCGTGCCGGCCTTGGCGAGGTTGTTGAGCAGGCGGCGCGCCGGGTGGTTCTTCTTGCCGAAGAACGCCCGGTCCACGATCGCGAGCTTGATCATCGGGATCTGCAGCCGGCTGAGCAGCGCCTTCATGGCGTCCGGCAGGTTGCGGTCGTCGAGGATGAAGTCGAACAGCATCGGCGGGCCTTCCTGGAGCGTGGTCTGCTGCAGGGTGGACAGCGCGCCGAGCAGGTCGGGCGTGGGCACCACCGGCAGGGACAGCATCGGCAGCGGGCTCGCCGCACGCTGGCCACGCAGCAGGTTGGAGAGCATGCCCACCAGCTCCGCACCCTCGGGGAGCGGCTCCGCGTAGGGGTCTACCGCCGGCATGGTCAGCCCGCCGACAGTGGTCGTGGGCTGCTGGCGCCGCATCTTGACGTTCAGGTTGGCGAGGATGCCCGCCTTTTCGAACCGCGCGTTGACGTCGTCGTACAGCGCACCCAGGTGGCTGACCAGCTGGCGGTCGAACAGCTTGAAGATCACCAGGCGGACGGCGAGCTCGACCTGCAGCTCGCCGATCGCCTTGCGGAAGCAGTCGGCCAGGACCGCCGGGCCGAGGGGGTTGTCCTCGTCGCCCATCTCCGTCCGCCCGACCACCCGCCCGAAGCGCTGCTTGATGGCGCTGAGCTGGCGCTCGAACCGGCTCTCGCCCTTGGACACCAGGGCGTTGATGGCCAGCGTCTCCTCCAGCTCGTCCTCGCCCACCAGCGACAGCTCGCCGGGCTCGGCCGACCCCGTGGCCCCGGCGCGGCGCTCGAGCCCGCCGGTCCGCCAGAACTCGTCGTAGCGGTCCAGCGCCTGGCCGAGAAAAACGGTCTCGATCGAGGGGCGCTGCTTGCGCATGTCGCGCATGGCGTCCAGGTAGCGGAACTGGACGTTGTGGCTCTCGGCCTTGTCGGCCGTCTCGTACAGGGCGTCGTCCAGGCGATCGAACATCGCCTGCAGCAGCCGGCGCAGGCTTTCGCCGAGGATCAGCCGGCAGTCGGCAACCGCCGCCGTTGACTGGGAATCGAGTGTCATCCGCTGGCCACCCAGCTTCTGGCCGCTCAAGGACACGACATTGTCTCTCGAAATCATGACCATCCGCCCCTCGGTGGCTGCCGTCCAGGCAAGGCGCTGTGCGGACCCACTACGCGTCCTGTGAACAAAGCTAGCCCTTTTTGTACGATTGTACTGCGAACCGGTTAGCGGATTTAGCGGCCGCCGGTGACCTTTCCTTCAGTTTCCCGGGCCAAGGGCGTGGATCTGCTGCCCCGTTTCCTGAAGCCACTGCTCGCCAGCGCCCGCGACCTGACCCCGATCGTGCTGGTCGTGGCGCTGTTCCAGCTCCTGGTCCTGCGCCAGCCGTTCCCCGACCTCGCCGGCCTGCTGGCCGGCCTGCTGATGGTCCTCGTCGGGCTGACGCTGTTCACCAAGGGCCTCGAGCTCGGCCTGTTCCCGATCGGGGAGGCGCTCGCGCACGCCCTGGCCCGGCGCGGCAGCCTGGGCCTGCTCCTCGTGTTCGCGTTCGCCCTGGGCTTCGGCACCACCGTGGCGGAGCCCGCCCTGATCGCCGTCGCCGAGGAGGCCGCGCGGGTCGCCGCGGAGGCCGGCGCGATCGCGGACGCCGCGGCGGCCCGCCACGACTATGCCACGGGCCTGCGCTACACGGTGGCGCTGTCGGTCGGCGTCGCGGTCGTCCTGGGGGTCGTGCGCATCCTCAAGGGCTGGCCGGTGCAGTGGCTGATCATCGGCGGGTACCTGGGCGTGGTGCTGATGACCGCCTTCGCCCCGCCCGAGATCGTGGGCATCGCCTACGACTCGGGCGGCGTCACCACCTCGACCATCACCGTCCCCCTGGTCACCGCGCTCGGCGTCGGCCTCGCCTCCAGCATCGCAGGCCGCAGCCCGCTGGTCGACGGCTTCGGGCTGATCGCCTTCGCCTCGCTGACCCCGATGATCTTCGTGATGGCCTACGGGGCGCTGCGGTGACCGGCTGGCTGGAGGCCTTCTGGGGGGTGGTGGGCCCGACCCTCGCCGACG
>JALOTB010000200.1 GCA_025458165.1 Chromatiaceae bacterium
AGAGCCGCTGGACGGTGCACTACTGGGGCGAGCTCACCCCCGAGACCCATGCCCACTACCGCCACCCCCAGGTGCTCATCGTCGACATCGGCGGCGGCCGCGAGGTCGAGCTGATCGGGCTGCACCTCAAATCCAAGATCAATCTCAACCGCCTGGAGACCGACGAGGCCGGCAACGTGATCGGCGCCTTCCTCACCGAGGCGCTCCAGGCGCGCGTGAAGCTCGCCACCGAGGCGCTCGACGTGCGCGCTTACGTCGATGCCAAGTTCGCGCAGAAGCCCGCGCCCGGCCTGGTGCTGCTGGGCGACGCCAACGACGGCCCCGGGCGCGACCACTTCGAGTCGCGCTACCTGTTCTTCGATCTCGTCAGCAACCTGCAGGGCGACGTGCTCCAGGCCGACCGCTTCTTCAACCATGCGCTGTTCGACTTCCCCGAGCCCCTGCGCTGGACCGCGCGCTTCGACGACCAGATCGCGGGGCGGCGCGCCGCCGACAATCCGCTGCTGCTCGACCACATCCTGATGAGCCAGGCGCTCTGCCGCGGCGAACTGCCGCTCATCGCCCACGCCCACTCCGGGGCGGTCGAGCACGAGGCCTTCGCACGCGCCAACGCGGGGGCGAGCAAGAGCCGCCAGACCAGCGACCACCGGCCGGTGTCGCTGCGGCTGGTGGCGACTTAAGGGTCCCGAGGTCGTAGAGCTGGCGTTGGGGATGTCACCCGACCGTCGGGGACAGCCTGTTCCGTGACGAGCGCCACAGCTCAGCCCATGCCGCTTGCTCTTTTCCTGATGCTGGGGTTACTTTTTTCCCGTAGCCCGATCTCTACGAGATCGTCCGCTCGGCCGGAGGCTTAGGCTCCGCCGATCGGCGAACGCGGATCGACTACACGGACCCGGCGGTCGATTCAGAAGGACGCCGCCGCCTGGCCAGCACGAGTCACTCGGCTGGTCCCCGCCTTCACCTGTCAGAGGGGAGCGGGCTTCAACGGAACAGGAGCCCCGATGCCCCAGTCCCTAACCAAACCTCGTCTGGCTGCCTTTCATCGTCAGGGCGGCCGTTGTTATTACTGTGGTGCTCCGATGTGGTTGGGGCGGCCCGACAAGTTCCCGGACCGCTACGGAATCTCAGTTGGCGTAGCCGCCCGCCTGCAATATACCGGCGAGCACCTTGTCGCTCGACAAGACGGCGGTGATTGTTCGCCAGCCAACATCGTCGCCGCGTGCTGGTTCTGCAACCAGAAGCGGCACAGCCGCAAATGCCCGCCGAGCGCCGAAGTGTATCGGCAAAAGGTGCTGGGCCGGCTGCGGCAAGGGAAATGGCACCCGCCCGAGATCCACCGTCTGCTTGGGCGTGCGACGCTGAAATGACAGGATCTCTCGTGCGTCGGTATTCGGGCAGGAAATCCACGAAACAAAGGGCGACAACCCGCGTCAGTCGGTGAGGGGCGGGGAGCGGTCCGCCGCGTCCCCTTCCTGCGAGCCGCCGTAGTGCGCGCCGACGTGAAAGCCGCCGGCGCCTGTGTAGACGATGCGGATGGCGGCGGCGCGGGCGCCGCACTCGTGACAACGCAGATGCGAGGCGAGGCTTTGAGTGCTTAGCCCGGGCGGCAGGCGCGAACGGTCGACGGCCGCGCTGTGGCCGCACGCCTCGCAGAAGGCGAGGAGGGTGAAGGACTCCGGCGGGAAGTCCTGGAGCGTGTTGGTGGTGGTAGCCAAGACCTCGGTCATGGTTCGGCTTCGAGGGTAGGCAGGATAGGGGAAAGGTGGCTCACCGGACGAGCCCGCCCGCACCTACCATGGCCTCGCCCACGACGGGCGCCGCGGTCCGTCCACGCCCAACCCCCGAACCCGCCAAGGCTCGGGAAGGAGGCACATCGATGACGAGACCGACAGCCGCCATTCACAAGCTCGCGTTGACGCTCTGCCTCGCGAGTTTCTGCAGCCTCGGCCAGGCGTCCGAGCAGACCCTGGTCTACCCCAGCATCCCTGGGACGAGCACCCCGGATCGCTCGGCGACGCCCTACGTGGTCGAAGGCGACCAGG
Organism: Chromatiaceae bacterium; assembly: GCA_025458165.1. Lineage (GTDB taxonomy): Bacteria > Pseudomonadota > Gammaproteobacteria > Chromatiales > Chromatiaceae > JALOTB01. The sequence goes on from JALOTB010000200.1 coordinate 2,043, forward strand.
TCTACAAGGCGATTCCCGGCTCGTGGACCATCCGCCAAGGGGAGGTTCGGCCTAACATCCCGGGAACCCGCACGCCGAAGGCGCCTTGAGGCGAAAGCCCCGATCACGGGTCAGGAGGATTGGAAGCCGAGGGCGTCACTGTGGTACCGGAGTGCGGCTCGGTGTCAGCCTGGAACGGCCCGGCCGCGCCGCGGTCATGTGGAGGAGAGTGAATCGCGCCGCCGGGGGGTAGTGAGGTAGCGGGGCACACCTCGAAAGCCGCCTTCCGACCAGCGGCAGCTCCGGATGGCAACCCGAGCGCCCGCGAGCGTGGGGGCGACCGCTAGACTGTAGCGAGCTGCGGGCGCCCGCCCGAGCGGCCCGCCGAGGCGGAGTTGGACCAAGGTTGCTGCTCTGGGTGAGCAGCCTCTTGATCAGCACCATACTCCTCCTTCGCCTTCATGACAGGCGTTGTCGTCCTGGACGGGTGATCGCCGTGCCCAGCCGTTCAGCCCGCCGTTTCAGCGCCTTCTTGCTTGTTTCCGACGATGAGTTTGGAGCGGCCCTTGGGCGACAGTTCCCGTTTCACGTCGGCAAAGTACCGGCGTAGGAAAGGCACTTCGTCGCGGGCAAAGTCCCGGTTCTCCGATGACCCCAGCACCGACAGGCGCACCCGGTAGAGAAAGCGCACGAGCGGACGGCTGGGCTCGCAGTGTTCCATCATCACGAATCGGCCACCCGGGCGAAGGACCCGGCTGACCTCCTGAAGCGCCCGCTCCCGAACCTCCGGGCTGAGCTCGTACATGGCGTGGGAACAGCTCACCGCATCGAAGCTGGCGTTGGCAAAGGGGAGGCGAGCCGCGTCCCCGACGACGAAGGTGACGTCCCCGACGTCTGTCTGGTGGGCCTTCACACCAGCCCGGCGGATCATGCCGGCAGAGAAATCAACGCCCACCACAAGCCCGCCCGGCTCGACAGCCGTCTGCGCACGAACGGCCACCGCCCCCGTTCCGGTACAGAGGTCGAGAAGCCTGCCGCCGGCTTTGATGCCGGTGCGTTCGATCAACAGGTCCCGCAGGCGTGCACTGGCATCGCCCGAGTGGAGGGCGATCACCCGGTCGTAGACGACGCGCTCGGTGCGCGCCCGCGCAGCAAGGATAGGTCACCCGTGCGATGGGCGCGTGTTGCGGACCGGCAACCCGGGTGCATCAGCAGCGGCCCGGATGCCGATAACCACTGGCGCTGCGCTCTTGGCCTATGAGCCAGGCGAGGGCTCCGCGTTCCTATACTTACACTCTCGGAGTTGCTGGCCGGGGAGGGCCCATGGGGCATCTGCTGAGCGCCAAGTCGTCTCTGGTGCCATTGATCGACCGACTGAACCGCTACCCGATCGGGTTGGTGGACAGCGCCAAGCTGCGCGAGATCCTCTCGCTGCTGTTCGACGAGCGCGAGGCCGTCGTCGCCTCCCGCTTCCCCCTGATGGAGGCGACCCTGGAGGAGCTCTGCGTGGCCACCGCCATCCCCCCACCAGAGCTCGACGCGATCCTCGAGTCCATGGCCAACAAGGGCCTGGTCATGGACCTGCCTTACGCCGGGACGACCTATTATCTGCTGATGCCCGGGCTGATCGGGTTCATGGAGTTCACCTTCATGCGCCAGCGGGCGGACCTGCCGATCGAGCGGCTCGCGCGTCTCCTGTCCGAGTACCTGCACGAGCAGGGGCGCAAGGGTCAGGCCGGCGAGTTCTTTGGCAGCCGCACCCCGATCGCCCGCGCCCTCGTCTCCGACGACCACATCCCCGTCACCTCCCGCATCACCCCCTACGAGGACGCGCGCCGGCAAGGGCGCGCCGGTGGAGGGCCTCTGCATGGTCCTCGGCGAAGGGGCGCGTTTCCTCCTGCGCCGCGGCTTCGCCGAGGAGCGCACGGTCGAGCAGATGCTCCAGACCCTGGACTACGCCCGCTCCCTCGGCCTCACCCACGTCACCGACAACGTCCGCGAGCAGCCGTCGTTCCTGTGCAACTGCTGCCGTTGCTGCTGCGAGCTGATGGCAGGGGTGCAGTCCGGATTCCCCAACGCC
>JALOTB010000053.1 GCA_025458165.1 Chromatiaceae bacterium
AGTCCTCTAGGGACCGATGGCACGCGCCCCAGCCCGCGAGTGGTAGCAGCACGGGGACCGCCTCGGTGAGCTCGGGCGCGGCACGGACCCGGGCGATCAGGGCCTTGGCGAGCTTAACCAGCGTGATGGTCTTGCCCGCCCCGGGCTCTCCGAGGATGAGCAGGGCACGCCCGACGCCGAGATAGACGTCCTCGATCGCCGCGCCCGCCCCCGGCGCCTGCCAGGAGCCTGCGGCCGCCTGCTCCATCTCCAGGGTTTGCAGGAGCGGGTTGGCGACCGCGCCGTTCTCGCTCACGCGAGCAACGTCGAGCCAGGCGCGGCTGGTGACCAGGGGGTCGAGGGTCGAGCGGACCCAGAATCGCTCGACCTTTTCGAGCAAGTCCGCAAGCAGGGCGCGGTCACGGGCGGCCGCGGCGTCGACGACCTGGGTGACGTGGATGTCACCCGTGGCGGTCACGTAGTTGCCGTGACCGGTGATCGTCTGGACGATCTGGTAGTCGGCCACCTGGGACCCCCGGGCCGAGTCGCCGGCCGGGTCAGCCCCGCCGGCGCCCGGTGGCGATGTGGATGTCGCCCGTCCCGCTGACGACGTTGCGGTCGCCGTGGATGGTCTGAGTGACCTGGACCCCGCGAATCACCTCCGGCCCATCGGGGAGGCGGCTCACCGCCTCGACGACCGCCTGGGCGGCGGCCAGGATCTCGGGGTCGGGATCGGCGGCGAGCCCCTCGACCTCCTCCGCCAGCACGGCGCGCCGGGCGTCAGACTCGGGCCGCTGCTCGACCGATTCAATCGCCCCTGCGAGGCCCCCATCGGCACCGAGCTTGCGGCGGATCAGGGCCTTGAGCCCCTCGTAAGCGTCGCTCACGGCGCCGTCGGCGAGCTTCGCTAAGGCACCAAGGATGGCAGTCAGGAGGATCTCCATCGGCGTCTCCCTTCGATGACCGGGGGTCTGGCGCGACTCCCGGGAGCCCCATGGGTCACACGAACGTGACAAGACCTGCGGTCAGTATAGATCCCCGGAACTGGAGCGAGAGGCAGGGTGCGGGTCTTGCGCCGTCAGGGAGCGCCACCGGACCGGGCGGGCACAAAGTCTCGCGGCGGGGCAATCGCGCGGGGGCTGAGCGCGGTCTCTAGATCGGCACGCAGCAGCCCCAGGACGGCGGCCGCGCCCTCGGCGTAACGCCCGACCAGCTCGGCCCGCAGCACGTTGTGCTGCTCGTTCAGGGCCTCGCGGAGCGCCGCCTCGAAGCCCTCGCGGTGCAGGTGCTCATCGGCCTCGACGACGGCCTTGTCGACCAGCAGCCAGGCCGCCACCCCCGAGACCGCTCCGCCTACCAGGGCGCAGGCGGGGCTGAGGGGGGCGCCTGCAACCGTGCCGGTGCAGATGACGGCCCCGAGGGCCGCCCCGCTGCCCGCCGCCCCCAGGGCGCCCCCCGCCTTAGCCGCGGACTTGACGCCGAGCTTGGCGAGCAGGGCCGCCGCGGCACCCGCCGAGGGCTTGGCGGCCAGACTGGTGGCGGCCTTGGCCACCGCTGCCCCGCCGAGCTTCCCCCCGACCGCCGCGCCGGCAGCGACCCCCGCCGAGGCGGCCGCCCCATGCGCCGCAATGTCCTCGGGGCTGATGGCGGCGAAGGGCGCGAGCTCGGTCCCGAGCCGCTCCCCGGGGGCCCAGTCCGCCGTCACGGCCACCGCCTCCGCCGGCAGGGCCTGCGATCGGGCGAGTCGCAGCAGGAGACCCCGGACCTCGCGCGCACCCGCCTGCACGCCGGACGCCGCATCCTCCCCCAGGCGCTCGGTCAGGGCATCCAAGGCCTCCGCCGTGCCGGCCGGGTCGAACACCAGCTCGTCGAGCCGCTCCGTGAGCAGCTCCGCGAGGTCGCCGAAGGCCGCGGCGGCGAGCCGCGTGTACTCGCCAGTCAGCGAGTAATACCAGTCGGCGAAGTCGGGGATCTGCCCCTCGGCGGCGGCGAAGATCGGCGCGAGCCCGGCGTCCACCGAGGCCGCCAGTCCCTCGCGCGTCGCTTCGACCCGCTCGTCGAGCGCGGCGTGGATCTGGGCGCGGGTCTCGACGAGGGTCTGGGCATCGAGGTACACGGACTCCCCGGGCGCCAGCGTGACCCGCACCGCCTCCGTCAGGACTGGCGGGAGCGCACTCTCGGGGAGCTGCTCCTGCACCCAGGCCACGCCAGCGCGGAGCAGGGCGAGCAGGCTGACTGCCAGGAGGACCAGCAGGACGCCGAAGAACCCGCCCCAAAACCAGCGCCCTGCCCGGCTCGGGGCGCGGCTCATGCCGCCTCACCGGAGGCGTCGCCGGCCAACCCCCAGGGCCGGGCCAGCACGCCCGCGAGCGCCCGGCTGTAGGCGGCCGCCAGTAACAGGGAGGCCCCGAAGGCACCGAGGAAGACCGCCCAGGCGAGGAGCAACTGGGTCGGGTCACGGAGGCCACCCAACAGGTGCTGGGCGGCCCAGAGGCCCAAGGCGCTGCCCACGGCGCCGATGCGCGCCAGCACGGCGACGGGGTCGCAGGCCACCGCCGGCTCACCCGCGGCGATGGCCAGGACCTCCTCCCAACGCAGACCGGCGTAGTTGGTCTGCGGGGTGAATGCCATCAGGGCCACCCAGGCGAGCCAGAGCAGGACCGCATTGAGACGCACCGCCCAGTACCGTGCCAGGGCTTGGCGATAAGCGACACGCACCTGCCGCCCGAGGAGCCGCGTCAGACCCGCGACGAGGGCGGCAAACAAGACGGCGTCCGCCAGCAACAGTCCCCACTCGACCGGCGCCAGGACCAACGCCCCGACCAGTAGGAGCAGGCCGAGGACCAAGCCCTGCGCGCCCTGGCGGATCAGGATCAAGACCCGCCCGGTGAGCAGGCGGTACAGCAGCCCGCCGGGAACCAGATATTGGCCGGCGAAGGCGCGCCGGCGCACCAGCGCGGACTCCACGCCCGAGCGGGCAATCAGCCCCGCCACCGCTGCCAGGGCCAGGGCCGCGACCAGGCAAGGCAGGCGACCCGCCGCCAGATCCCAGCCGAGTAGCCCGGTCCAGACGACGAGGAGGCCGCCCAGACTCACCCACACGGGCACCTTGGCGTCCGTACCCCGACCGTTTGCCGCAGCGCCAACCATATCATTCGTGTCTCTTTGCGCTCATCTGCGGCCCTGCTCTGCACAACGGTTAGCGCATCCAGAACCGAGGCGAGATCAGCACCAGGATGGTGAAGACCTCTAACCGCCCGAGCAGCATCGCGATCACCGCCAACACCTTGCCAAAGTCGCTCACCGCTTGAAAGGTGACGGCCACCTCGCCCAGCCCCGGACCCATATTGTTCATCGCGGTCGCGACGGCGGAGAAGGCCGACACCGAGTCGAGCCCCGCGTGAATCATCAGCAGGACGAGGAGCACGAAGGCGGTCATGTAGACCGCGAAAAAGCCCCACACACTCTGCATCAGTCGATCGTCGACCACCCGCCGCCCAAGCCGCAGCGGATGATAGGCATGGGGGTGGATCAGTCGGCGGACCTCCAGCATCCCCTGGCGGACGAGCAACAGGACGCGCAGCACCTTCATCCCGCCGGCGGTCGACCCACCGCAGCCGCCGACGAAGCTGATCAGGATGAGCAGGATCGGCAGAAAGTCCGGCCAGTGTGAGAAGTCCACGATGCCGAAGCCGGTGCTGGTGACCACCGAGACCACCTCGAAGGTCGCGTTGCGCAGGCTCGGGTCCCACTGGTCGTACTCCTGCTCAATCCGCAGGACCAGCGTGACCAGGATCACCACGGCGAGCACGAACAACAGGAAATACCGCGCCTCCACGTCGCGGAGGTAATGCAGCGGGTCGCGCTGGTGCAGGGCGACGAAGTGCACCCCGAAATTGATCGCCGCGAGCAGCATGAAAACGATCGCCACCGCCTCCACCGCACGGCTGTCGAAGTAGCCGAGGCTCGCATCGTGGGTGGAGAAGCCACCCGTGGACACCGTCGAGAGGCTGTGGGCGACCGCATCGAACAGTCCCATCCCGCTCGCCCAGTAGCCCAGGGCGCAGGCGAGGGTGAGCCCCACGTAAATGCCCCAGAGGGCACGAGCGGTTTGCGCCAGGCGCGGGGTAAGCTTCTCCTCCTTGAGCGGCCCGGGGGCCTCGGCGCGGTAGAGCTGCATGCCGCCGATGCCGAGCATCGGCAGCACGGCCACGCCCAGCACGATCAGCCCCATGCCGCCGAGCCATTGGAGCTGCTGGCGGTAGAAGAGGATCGAGCGCGGCAGGTCGTCCAGGCCGGTGATCACCGTCGCGCCCGTGGTGGTCAGGCCCGAGACCGACTCGAACAGGGCGTCGACGAAGTCCAGACCGGCGCTCTGCATCAGCGGCCAGGCCCCGAGCAGCCCGAGTAGGACCCAGAACAGCACCACCACCAGGAAGCCATCGCGCACCGCTAGGTTGGTCGGACGCTGGCGTCCCACGAGCCAGAGCAGCCCCCCGAGCAGGATCGACCCCGCCATCGGCGGCAGAAAGTGAAGCGCCTCCGGCTCGCGGTACCAAAGGCCGATCAGGATCGGCACGGCGAGCGTCAGACCGAAGAGGACCGCGAACAGCCCGACGATGCGTGCGATGGAGTAGCCGTGCAAAGGCGGAGGCGGGGCAGGGTGATGGGCGCGGCAAGCATACGCGCTTGCCCCGGCACTCGGAAACGACGCGGCTAGACGATCGGCGGCCCGGACTCGGGATCGAGGTCGGCGTCGGGGTCGAGCTCACTCTGGAAGCGCTCGACCGTCCGTGCCGCCGCCTGCGGGCGCCCGAAGCGGGCGATGTGATACAAGGCCTCGCCCTCGGTCACCAGCGGCAGGTTGGTCCGGCCGATCACCACCCCACTGACCGGGGCCTCGACCGGGTCCTCCGTGTTGCGGAAGGGATCGGTGATGATGCCGAGGCGATCCCCGTGCGCAACCCGAGAACCGAGCGGGGTGAGTGAGCGCAGCACCCCGCTCTGGTGCGCCCGAACCCAAAGGCTGGAGCGCGCCACCACCGGGGCCGCCGCGTTGGGCCCGCGCCGAAGTCCAACCCCTTTGATCATGCCGAGGTGGCGCATCACGCACTGAACACCGCGCAGCCCCGCGCGGATCGCCAGCTCGTCGAAACGCAGGGCCTCGCCCGCCTCATAGACCAGCACAGGCACGCCCCGCGCCGCGGCCTCGGCCCGCAAGGAGCCGTCGCGCAGGTCCGCGTTCAGGATGACCGGGGCGCCGAACACGCGCGCCAGCGCGAGGGCGCCATCGCCGTCGGCGTCGAGGTTGGCGCGCACCTGCGGCAGGTTGTCTCGATGGATGGCCCCGGTGTGCAGGTCAATGCCGTGGGTCGCGCGCTCGACCACCTCGCGCACCAGGGTGAAGGCGACGCGCGCGGCGAGCGACCCCGTCTCCGAGCCGGGAAAAGACCGGTTGAGATCGCGCCGGTCGGGCAGATAGCGCGACTGGCGCACGAAACCGTAGACGTTGACCACGGGCACCGCGAGCAGGGTGCCGCGCAGATGGCGCAGGGCGTGCCACTCCATCAAACGGCGGATGATCTCGACCCCGTTGATCTCGTCGCCGTGGACGGCGGCGGTCACGAACAGGCAGGGCCCCGGCCGGTGTCCGTGCATGACCTGCAGCGGCAGGAAGACCGGCGACTGGGTGTAGAGGCTCGGCAGCGGCAGGTTGACGTTGACGCGCTCGCCGGGGGCGATGAGTCGATCGCCGATACGCAGCGGGGGTGAGATCATGGGGGCAGCATCGCGGAAATTGCGGGAAGGCGCAATTGGCGCCCGGCGTTGGGGCGAAAGGGTGACGGATTTCGGATTGCGGGTGCGGGCGGCTTCTTGGATCATCGTGCGGGACCCTCAGCCGAAAACTCGTCGGAGACTGAATCTGCGCGCCCCAATCCTCAAGAAGCCGGCGGGTTTGTTTTTGCCGTGGGTGCTCGCGCTGGGCCTCGCCAGCCCCTGTTCGGCGTACGCGGGTCCGCGCGAGGACTTCCTGGTCGCCGAGGCCGCCCTCGCCCGCGGCGACCGCGCGGGCTTCGATCGGCTCGCCGAGCGGCTGGGGGACTACCCGCTGGTCCCCTATCTGTACTTCCGCGCCCTGGTGGCCGACCTGGATGCCGCCTCCCCCGAGGCGGTGGAGCGGTTCCTCGCCAGCTACCCCGACAGCCCACTAGCCGAGCGCCTGCGCGGGTCCTGGCTGACCCGCCTGGCGCAGGCCGGGGACTGGGAGACCTATCTGAGGCTCTGGGTCCCGCGCGAGTCGCCGGTGGCGCGCTGCCGTCACCTCCGGGCCCTGCTCGAAGTCGGGCGGGTCGGGGAGGCCCTCGCCGGGGTCGAGCCGCTCTGGCTCTCCGGCGAGTCCGTTCCGAAGGACTGCGACCCCGTCTTCGACGCCTGGCGCGCCGCCGGGCACCTGACGCCTGGGCTCGCCTGGGGGCGCATCGAGCTGGCGGTCACCGCCGGGCAGGCTGACCTCGCGCGCTATCTCGCCCGATACCTGCCGGATGGCGATCGCGTCTGGGTCCAGCGCTGGCTCGGCGCCCGGGACGATCCCGAGCGGGCGCTCGCCGAGGGGGCACTGCCCGGCGGGCACCCGGCGCGCGCCAAGGTCCTGGTCGAGGCGATCGCCCGGTTGTCCCGGCGTGCGCCGGAGGACGCCGCCGCGGCCTGGGGGCGGCTCGCGGCCCGCGAGGCACTCCCCGAGGACCAGATAGCCCGCGCCGACGGGGCGGTCGGGCTCGCCCTGGCCGAGGCCGGCGATCCGCGCGGATTGGGGTATCTCGACCGCGTCCCCGTGCATGAGGACAACCTCCCGCTGCAGGAGCGGCGGCTGCGTGCGGCGCTCGCGCTCGGCGACTGGACGCGGGTGGCGGCCTGGGTCGCCGCCATGCCCGAGGGCGAGACCAAGCAAGAGCATTGGCTGTACTGGCAGGCGCGTGCCCTGGAGGCGATGGGCGAGCACGAGACCGCGTTGGCGCTCTACCGCGAGGCGGCCCGCGAGCGGAGCCTATGGGGGTTCCTGGCCGCGGAGCGCACGGGGGCGCCCTATCGTCTGGAGAGCTGTCCCACCCCGGCCGACCCCGAGCGCGTCGCCTGGCTCGCCGAGGAGCCGGCCGCGCGGCGCATCGCCGAGCTGCGCGCCCTGGGCCGCGACCTCGACGCGCGGCGGGAGTGGCTCAACCTCACGCGTGGTCTCAACTCCGACGACCTGGCCGCGGCGGCGGTGCTCGCCGAGCGCTGGGATTGGCCCGACCAGGCCATCGTCACCCTCGCCCGCAGTGGCTGGTGGCACGACCTGGGGCTGCGCTTCCCCCTGCGGTACCGGGAGACGGTCGCCGAGCAGGCCCGGACCACCGGACTCCCCGAGGCATGGATTTACGCCGTGCTGCGCCAGGAGAGTGCCTTCGACCCCCAAGCGACGTCGAGCGCCGGGGCGCGCGGGCTGATGCAGCTCATGCCCCAGACTGCCCGCGAGCTGCTGCGCGACCTGGGCCGCCAGAGGCTGTCCGAAAGCGAGCTGCACGACCCCGGGCTCAACATCGCGCTCGGCAGCCACTACCTGGCGCAGATGGAGCGGCGTTTCGGCGGTCACCCGGCACTTGCCGCCGCGGCCTACAACGCTGGACCCGGGGCGGTCGCCCGTTGGCTCCCGGCGAGCCCCATGGATGCCGACGTCTGGGTGGCGACCATCCCCTATCGCGAGACCCGCGCGTACGTGCGTCGCGTGCTCGCCTATCGGCTGATCTACCAGGACCGGCTGGGCGAGCCGGTCACGCCCCTCTCCGAGCTTCTAGGCCCCATCGGCGGCAGCGCGCAACAGGCGCAGGCGGGGAGCGGCGCCTCCGAGGGCTGAGCGACGCTCGCGCCGGTCAGGTAGTCGCCCGGCGCAGGGCGTTGCCGAGCGCCTCGTCAACGATGACCTCGAAGAAGTGCCGGCGCTCCGGATCGACCTCCCCGAGGACCCGACCGTCCCAGTCACGGACCGGGGCATGGCGGACCACCAGGAAGCGGTCGCGCCCGGCGGCATCCGAATAGGTGCCGGTGAAGAAGAGTCCGTCGGCGGGCGCGCCCTCGGGGGCCCGCCCCTGCTCGAGGCGCACCTCGCGCTGCAGCTTGAAGAAGGCCGACTCCTCCAGCCGGATACCGTTGACGTTGTAGCGCAGGAGGTCCTCGCCCTGCGCGTGCGACCGACGGCGGTCGCGCACCAGTGCGACGCGAAAACCCGGGTGTCCCGGGGAGAATCCCTCCCGGCGCAGGCCCTCGGAGGACGACGAGAGCCGGTCGGCGCGGTTGATCGCACCGGAGATCATGATTCGGTGGCCCTCGTCGTAGAGGAAGTTCGGCTCCTCGGGCAGGAAGGTGATCCCCAGCCCCAGCTCCAGCTCGGGGAGCTCGTGGCGACGGTTGAGGACGTTCTGTAGGGCGACCACCTGCAGGATCTTGCGTGCCAGGCCGCAGGCGCGCGCAACCGCCATGCCGGGCCCCTCGCCGTCGTACTCGAAGATAGCGAGGATGACGGCATCGCCCTCGACGAAGAGCTTCTCGGCCCCGAAGTCGGACAGGAGCTTGGTCACCGGGTCGAAGAAATTCAGGCTGAAGTGCGAGGCCGGATTGAGCCCCCGGGCACGCAGCATCTCGGTGATCCGGGTCGAGCCGCGCACATCGGCCTTGATGACCGCATGGCCGCGGATGCGCCGCGGCACCGGGCCGAGGTCGCCGTGGCAGGGAAACTCGATCAGGCTGCCGTTGGAGCGCGATAGGCGGACCTCATCGGGGGTGTCGAGCAGACGGATGCGATCCATCGCCTCGTAGACCCGGTAGGCGAGCTTGAGGTCGCGGCGCAGCACGACGAAGTCGACCAGGTAGCGGTTGAGCTCCTCGCCGCGCCCCAGCAAGGCGGAGCGCCGGGTCTCGGCGAGCGAGCGCTCGAGCAGGCGGGCTAGGCCTGCCGCCTCGGCGCTAGTGCGCTGGGACTCCAGGCGCTGGAGCAACCGCCGGCGCGAGAGGCGCCCCTCGAAGAACTCGACCAACAGACCCAGGGGCACACCCCGACCGAGCTGGCCGCGTAGCGCGGCGAGCCAGTAGATCCAGGACAACCGCTCGCCGAGCCCCTGCATCTGTAGGCACAGATGCAGCTCGGCGGTAATCGCCTGGCGGAACTGGCGCCAGCGCAGGTCGGTCGCAAGGGTCTCGGCGGCGCACGGGCCGGTCGCAGGCTCGGTCCCGGTGAGGAACCGCCGCAGGCACTCCGGCTCGTCGAGCCAGGAGGTGAGCCCGGTTCGGTACTCCTCCTCGGGGACAAAGCGCCGCAGCAGGATCTCGCTCTCCAGAAAGCCCGGCAGCAGACCCTGGTCGCGCCGCTCGCGCCCAACCTCGGCCGGCACCTCGGACTTTGGCAGACGCGAGGGCGCCTGGGTCCAGGCCGGCAGGTAGTGCTGGAAGACCTTGCTCAGGCACTGGTTGGTCTGGTAGAGCCAGTCGGTCCGACCCTGCTCGCCGAGTAGGGCAACGGGGTAGTCCTGGGCGAGGGCCCGCACGTCGTTGAGCCGGGGGATGAGGATGACCGGATTGAAGAACGCGGCCTCGGGCAGCGGCCAGGGCTCGCCGAGCACCGAGGCCCGCACCTTACTCATCTGCCCGCCCTCGATCTGGCGGATCTGCCGGAACAGCACGTGCAGGACGCGTCGGTTGATCGCGTAGTCGTCGGCGCTCAGGGCGACGAGCTGCTCGTGCAGGTGCAGTGCGCGCCCCGAGGCGCGCGTCTCGCCGTCGTGAACGGCGCCCTTGAGCTCCTCTTGGAGCGCGAGATTCACCCGCGCCACGGTCTCCAGCAGGCACTTGAGGAGCGCGATCTGAAGCAGCGCCAAGCGGTCGGCATCGGCGCGCGCCTGGGTCCGCTCCAGGGCCGCCTCGAACAGCCCGAGGTAGGCATCGCGGAAGGCCTCCAAATCCTGAGCGCTCACCAGTTGCTCCGGCGAGCGGTAGGACTGGGCGTGCAGGTCCTCCAGCACGCGCTTGCGTACGTTCTCCTCGAGTCGGTCGCGCAGGCGCGGACTTAGGAAGACATCGACATGGGCGTTGTCGATTCCCTTCCCGAAACGCTCCAGCGAGACGGCCCAGGATCGCGGCCGTCGGAATTGATCGGTAAACTCAGAGAGCGTCGGCCGCCACTGAATCAACGTGTTCCCCGCTGTAAGCCCCTGTGTCAGACCCGGCGGCGCATCCCTACCGCGGGGCTCCCGCAAAGACACCGCCGCAGCGCCCGATAGCGCGGCGATTGGTAGTCTATCCCAACTAACCGGATACCGCGGGCGGGCATTTGCTAGACTGGCGCGCAGGCCGGGAAGGGACGCCGGCACCGCGGCACCAACAACTCCAACTCGATCGATGACCATCCACTACCCGCTGGGCCGGGCCGCTTGCCTGCTCATCGCACTGGCGAGTGCACCGGCCCTCGCCGCCGACGGTACCCGCGAGATGATGGCCGATGTCATGTCGCGCATGATGGAGGCCATGGGCCTGTTCGGCTCCGCCGGGGCCGGCGCGGGGATGAGCCCGATGGCGATGGCCGGTCCCAACTGGGGGCTCGGGCCAGGCGGTTTCGGGGCCCCTGGGGCCATGCCCTGGGGCAGCGGCATGCCCGACCCGAAATCCGGCTTCGGCCAGATGATGCGCCCGTTCTCCGGCGCGACAGGCATGCCATGGTCAGGCGCCCCGCTCGAAGGGATCTGGGAGGGCCGCAATGGCGAGCTCCTGATCGTGCAGGGCAACCGCTTCCGGCTCTACCCCGGCGAGTCGGGGTACCTGGACGGCTACCTGCAGGTCAGCGGGGGTCGCCTCGCGCTCTATAACCCCGGCGACGAGCAGGCACGCCCCTTCGAGTATGCCGAGTCCGATGGGCGCCTGGTGCTGCGCGACCCCGATGGACAGATCTACCTCTACCGGCGGCTGATCCTAGACCCGGAGCCGGCGCGCGCGCCGCCCCAGGCCCCGCTGCCCTAGGACCAAAACAGCCGGAGCGCCACGGCGAGCAGCAGCAGGGCGAACAGCCGGCGCAGCACCGCAAGCGGCAGACCGTGCGCCAGCCGCGCCCCGAGGGGTGCCACGGGGATGCTCGCCAGCAGGATGACCAGCACCGCCGGCCAGTAGACGAATCCGGTGGCGCCCGCGGGCAGCCCCTCGCGCCCCCAGCCGATCGCCACGAAACCGATGGCGCCGGCGACCGCGATGGGGACCCCGCAGGCGGCCGAGGTCGCCACCGCGCGGCGCAGATCGAGCCCCGAGCGCACCAAAAAGGGCACGGTCATCGTCCCCCCGCCGATCCCCACCAGGGCCGAGAGCGCCCCGATCCCCGCCCCGGTCAAGCCGAGCCCGAGCCTTCCGGGCATGGCGCGCGCCGACGGCGCGGCCTGGCCGATCAGCATCCGTGCGCCGACGTAGACCAAAAAGACCGCGAAGATGCGCTTGAGCCAAAGCTCGGGCAGCAGCCCGGCGAGGGCCGCGCCGAGCCAGGCCCCGAGGACGATGCCGGGCGTCAGGTGCCGGAAGAGATCCCAGCGGACCGCGCCGCGGCGATGGTGGGCGCGGGCCGAGGCGCCGCCGGTGCCGATGATGGTCGCGAGCGAGGTGCCCACGGCGAGGTGCGGGATCCAGTCGGTGGCGACCCCCGTGTACCCGAAGACCCACATCAGGGCCGGGACCAGGATCACGCCCCCGCCGAGCCCGAACAGCCCCGCGAGCAGCCCCGAGGCCACGCCGGTGGCCAGGTAGGCGCCGATCTCCAAACCCGTCATCGATCCGCACCCCGCGCTGCTGCCCGTCCGGCGCCTGCCGGCCGGCCCGCACTTGGGTCATAATCCCACCTCTGCGCGAAGGGTATCTGGGGAGCCAAAACGATGAAAGAAAACCGCATCTGTATCCTCGGCGGGACGGGCTTCGTCGGCCACCACCTGACGGGGGCACTGACCAGTGCGGGCTACACATGCCGCATCCTCACCCGCCGCGCCGAGCGGCACCGGGACCTGCGGCTCTACCCGCGCGTCGAGCTGCGTGAGGCCGATCTCTTCGATCGCGGCGCCCTGGCCGCGGGGCTTGGCGGCTGCCAGACCGTCGTGAACCTGGTCGGCATCCTCAACGAGGGCCGTGCGGCAAGCTTCCGGAGGGTACACGTCGAGCTGGTCGAGCGCCTCGTCGAAGCCGGCCCCGAGGCGGGGATCGACCGCTATCTGCACATGAGCGCGCTGCACGCCGACGCCAAGGCGGGCTCCAGCGCCTATCTCCGCACCAAGGGCGAGGGCGAGGACCTAGCGCACGCCCAGGGCGCGATGGCGACCACCAGCTTCCGCCCGTCGGTGATCTTCGGCCGCGGCGACAGCTTCTTCAACCGCTTCGCGGGTCTGCTGCGACTGAGCCCGCGGGTGATGCCGCTCGCCTGCCCGCAGGCGCGCTTTGCGCCGGTCTACGTCGGCGACGTCGCGGCGATGATGGTCTGGGCGTTGCGCAGCCCGGCCTCGGCCGGCCAGCGCTACGACCTCTGCGGGCCGCGGGTCTTTACCCTGAAAGAGCTGGTGGAGTACACCGCCCGCAGCATCGGGCGGCCAACCCGGGTCATCGGCCTCGGCGACCGCGCCTCGCGCCTCCAGGGCCGGGTGCTGCAGGTCCTGCCCGGGGCGCCCTTCACGCTGGACAACTACCTCTCGCTGCAGACCGACAGCGTCTGTAGGCACAACGCCTTGGCGGAGGCCGGCATTGCGCCGACAGATATCGACGCCGTGGTCCCGGGCTATCTGCGCCGGACGGCGCACTAGCCACGGGCCTCACAAGCGCTCGCGCAGGTCGCGCACGGAGAACCCGCACCAGGGCCCGGACACCCCCTTCTGCAGCCCAAGGACGCGGAAACGCTCGCCCATGGCCGTGGGCAGCAGGAGCTGGCGCGCGGCGGTGAGGTCGTCGAGGGCGCTCGGGCCCGCGGCGGCCTGGGCGAGGAGCCGGTCGATCCCGCAGCCGAGCAGGAAGTGGGCCTGGGTCGTATAGCCGGCGAGGGCGAGACCGGCCTCGGCGCCGGCCCGCGCCAGGGCGGTGAAGTCGACGTGGGCGGTGATGTCCTGAAGCCCGGGTAAAGCATAGGGGTCTGAGTGGGCGCGGTGTCCGGAGTAGCACATCAGCGTCCCGCTACGCCGGTCCGGGCGGTAATACTCGGCGGCCGGGTAACCGTAGTCGACGAGCAGGACCAGTCCGCGCTCGACCGACTCGGCCAGGACCCGCGCCCAGGGCGCCAGGCGCAGATTGATCTCGGACTCATAACCCGGCTCCTGCGCGAGCCCCGCCGCTTGCAGGGCTCGAATCGCCGCGGCAAGACCCCGGCTCTCGGGCGTGTCGGCCAGCTCCGCCCAGCCCTCGGCCGCGGGGCGGACGTACAGCTCCAGCGGCTCGCCCCCCGGCCCGATGCGAAAGCGGTGCACCGGCATGGCGTCGAGCACCTCGTTGGCGAGCACCAGACCGGTGAAACGCTCCGGCAGGCGGTCGAGCCACTCGACGCGCGCCGCGAGCAACGGCAGCGACTCGGCGATGCGCGCCTGTTGGCGGGCGCGTAGCTCCGCGCTCAACTCCAGGATCAGATAACGACCCGGCAGGGGACCGTTCGCCGCCAGCTCGCCCAGCAGATCCACCGCCAGCGCCCCCGAGCCAGCACCGAGCTCCAGCACATCACCGCCGCCCAGGCGCTCCAGGACCTCCCGGCATTGCCCGGCGAGGGTGCGTCCGAAGAGCGGCGTCAGCTCGGGGGCGGTGACGAAGTCGCCGCCCCGCCCGAGCTTGTGCGCCCCGCCGGTGTAGTAGCCGAGGCCGGGAGCGTAGAGCGCGAGCTCCATGAACCGATCGAACGGCAGGCGCCCACCGCGGGCCGCCGCCTCCGCGCGCAGCCGCTCATCCAGCCGCCGCGCGGCCTGCAACGCGGCGGGCTCGAACCTCTGCTGGGCCTGGGCGGCCGGTCTCATTCGCACGACCGCCACGGCGTCATCGATGGGCGCGCCGGGCCGTCAACCGCCGAGCACCATCCAGGCCGCCGGGACAGGCCGACGAACAGCGAATAAACCCTGTCTGCCCCCTTTAATTCACGTTCATTTGCGTTCATGTGCGGATCAATCTCGCCCTCGGTCCCCTGCCGCCCGGAGACAACCCGTGACGCAACACGCAGCCGATCTCGCCGGCAAGGTCGCCCTGATCACCGGCGCGGCCCACCGCATCGGCGCCGCCATCGCCCGCACGCTGCACAGCGCTGGCGTCGACCTCGCCCTGCACTATCGGAGCTCCACGGCCGCCGCCCAGGCGCTCAAGGCCGAGCTGGAGATCGCCCGCCCCGACTCGGTGCGGCTGCTGCAGGCCGATCTGCACGAATGTAGCGCCTTTCCCGCCCTGATGGACGCCGTCTGCGGCTTCCGTGGGCGACTCGACATCCTCGTCAACAATGCCTCGAGCTTCTACCCCACCCCGCTCGCCGAGGCCACCGAGGCCCAGTGGGATGACTTGATCGGCTCCAACCTCAAGGGCCCCTTCTTCCTCGCCCGCGCGGCCGCACCCCTGCTGCGCGAGGTACAGGGCTGCGTGGTTAACCTGGTCGACATCCACGCTGAGCGCCCACTCAAGGACCACCCCATCTACTCCATCGCCAAGGCCGGCAACGCCATGATGGTCAAGGCGCTGGCCCGCGAGCTGGGGCCCGAGGTGCGGGTCAACGGCATCGCACCCGGCGCCATCCTCTGGCCCGAGCAGGGCATCGCCGAGCACGCCAAGCGCGAGATCCTCGCCCGGACCGCCCTGCAACGCCCGGGCTCACCCCAGGATATCGCCCGCACCCTCCTTTTCCTCGTCGCCGACGCCGACTACATCACCGGCCAGATCATCGCCGTCGACGGGGGGCGGACGCTGCAGCAGTGAGGCGATGGGAGCGCGTCGGCCGGACCTGGGCCGCGAGCGGCCTGATCAGGCAGAGTCCACCCGCAGCCAGGTGGATCCATCGACTCACCGTCGCTACCTCCCCGTCCCCGTGGGCCGCCTCGCCGAAGACATTGCCCCGCAACGGGTTCCGGACCACCGTCTGCCGGCAGTC
The DNA here is from genome assembly GCA_025458165.1 of Chromatiaceae bacterium. Lineage (GTDB taxonomy): Bacteria > Pseudomonadota > Gammaproteobacteria > Chromatiales > Chromatiaceae > JALOTB01. The sequence continues at coordinate 15,125 of JALOTB010000053.1, forward strand.
CGCGTTCGGATCGGCACCGGTACGCCGCGCGAGCTGCCCGAGCGCCATGGCCTCCGCCCACTCGCGGCGACGTCACCCGGCGGGTGATCCAAGATGTCATGCACCGGGACGGAAATTGGCTTCGGGCTTCCAACCGCCGGCGCCCAGGCCATCCTTCCCCGTCGTGCCGTAGCTTAACGCCACCCCGACCGCCCCGGGGCGGACGCTGCCTAAGGCCCACGGTAGGGAGCGAGCGTCGCGGAAGGGGTATCGACGGAAGAACGCAGACATACTCATCGAGACCTCCGGACGACCGAGTCCATTGCGCGGACGAGACTTCGGCAGAAGGCAAGCGTCCCACCCCACTCACCGCCGCCGCGCAGCACCCGCGCGGCATCAGCCGACCTCGACGCCAGGGTTGACATAACGGACCGGATGGTCCATAAGCTGAGCATGGTCGCGAGTATCGGACGTCCCCTCGAGTTCGACCCCGAAGCCGCCTTGGAGGCGGCGATGCAGGTCTTCTGGGCAAAGGGCTACGAGCAGACTTCGATGCAGGAGCTGCTCACCGCCATGGACCTGTCCAAAAGCAGCCTGTACCAGGCCTTTGGTAGCAAGCAGGGGCTGTTCCGCCGCTGCCTCGCCCGCTATGCCGACCAGCTCACCGCGCACCTGCGCGAGGGGCTCGCCGCCGCCCCCTCGGGCTGGGCATTCATCGAGTCGTTCCTCTACTCCATACTCCAAGACGTGGAGGGCGCGGCCCAACCGCGCGGCTGCCTGGTGATGAATACCGCGAGCGAGCTCGCCCAGAGCGAGCCGCCGATCGCCGAGGACGTCGCGGCGAGTATCGCGCGCTTTCGCCGTACCCTGCGGACGGCGGTGGAGCGCGCCCAGCGCGAGGGCGACGTCGATCCGCGGCGCGACGCCGCGACCCTGGCCGCCTTCCTGGTGAGCAGCATGAGCGGGCTCAAGGTCCAGGCCAAGGCGGGGGCCGACGCCGACACCCTCAGGGGCATCATCGAAGTCGCCCTAAAGGCCCTGCGGTAGTTTTTTTGGCGACTTTTGTAACGATTGGTCCAGTTCCTGGCGGACATTGGGTGCGCCACTAAACCGACGAGGAGGCCGAGATGAGCATCAGCGACATCCTGATCCACATCGAAGAGACCCTGGGCAGCGAGGCGCGAGCCGCGCTGGAGGCTCGACTGCGCGGGGTCGAAGGCGTGATCGCGCCGCGCTTCAACCCCGGCACCGAGCACCTCCTGCTGGTCGCCTTCAATCCTGAACGGACCCGCCCGGCCGAGCTGCTCGGGGTCGTCCGCGCGGCCGGCCACGGCGCGAAGCTCGTCGGGGTCTGAGGCCGCGCGCCTGTATTTGGACCGCTCAGTTCACTTTCATCCCCCACCGAGGCGACGAGGCCATGCAATCCGAGTACAAGCTCAACCTGACCGCCGTCAGCGCAGACCGGGCCGAGCCCCCTGCGGCAAGCCGCATGGAGGAGGCCAGGCGACGGCTCGGCTTCGTGCCCAACATGTACGCCGTGATGGCCAACTCGTCGGGGCTCCTCGACACCTATGTCCACGGCTACGAGCGGTTTCGCGGGCTCTCGGGCTTCAACCCCGCGGAGCAGGAGGTGGTGCTGCTCACCATCAGCCGAGAGAACGGCTGCAACTATTGCGTCGCGGCCCACAGCGTCCTCGCCGATCAGCTCTCGGGGGCGCCGACCGCGGTCACCGATGCGATCCGAGACGGCAAGGCGATACCCGACCCCAGGCTCGCCGCACTGCACGGGTTCACCCGCCTGATGGTCCGGCAGCGCGGTCTGCCGAGCCGCCCGGACGTCGAGGCGTTCCTCGCCGCGGGCTACAGCGAACGGCAGGTCCTCGAGATCGTTCTTCCACACCCCGGTGGACGAGGTGTTCGCCGCACGGCAGTGGCAGGACTGAGGGAGCGACCGCGAGCCGGCGAAATAGGACCCCTACCGCGGCGGTCTTTATCAGGCAAGCGGCTCGCCGCACCCGGCTGCGATCAACCCCTCTGGAGACCACGATGGAGATCGACCTCATGGGCAAGCGGCTCGAAGTCCGCTTGACCCCCTCGGCGCAACGCGCACTGGAGCAACGCAAGCGCCCGCTGCAGGTGGAGCTGGAGCTGTTGTTCTCCTGCCTGATCCGCAAGCGGGTGCGCTTCGGCGAGCGGACCTCGGGTGCGGCGACGGCGGTCACCGATCGACTCTGGGTGCGGTTCCGCCCGGTCATGACGCACGCCTGCGCGCTGCCCGACGCGCTCGGCGGCCCCGAGCTCGACGACTTCCCGATCGCCGATCCCCGTCCCTACGTCCCGCGCTGGCTCGCGATCGACTACCGTCGCGACCAATGGCTGGGCGAGATGGGTTACTGAGAGGCACCCATGAAACCCACCGCCGGTCCGCAAACCCCCTTCGATGCCAAGTACGAGGGTTCCCTCTACGGCCTCCTGCGCTGGGAGGACTGGGATCGGCTGTGCCAGCGACTGCTCAGCGATGGTAATCGGCGCTGGTTCGCCTACGCTGTAGGCACGCCCACACCCGGCCAGCCCCTCCCGGCACCCGCCATGGGGGCACTGATTGCGGAGATCGATGCGCTGCTCCGCCGCGACCACGACCGCGATCGGCTCGGAATCGTCTATGTCGATGACCGCGATGAGCCGACCCTGGTCAAGATCTACGACCCCAACCACCTGGGCGCGAGCTGTGGGAGCGTTGGCTATCGCGTCCCGCCGGGCTGGGTCCTCAGCCTCGATCCGCCGAGCCGGATCGACAACCCAGCGCCGTTGCCCGGCAGCCGGCGCCGCTGGTGGGAGCGACTCGCCGCTGGCTGGTCCTCGGGCTGAGCCCGGCAACGCCTGAGCCCCCGGGTCCCGCCGCCCCTCACCAAGCACCCGATGGACCAGACACTCCCTCAGCTCATCCACTTCGGCCGCGAGGTCTGCAACGACCTCGACGCGGCCGAGCGGCGCGAGTGGTGGCTCACCAATGGCCTCGGCGCCTATGCCGCCGGCACCGTCGCCGGGACGCTCACCCGCCGCTATCACGGGCTGCTGATCGCCCCGCTTGCCCCCCCGCTCGGGCGCACCCTGGTCTTCGCCAAGGCCGAGGCCACCCTGGTGCGCGGGGCCGAGCGCATCCCGCTCGCCACCAACCGCTGGGTGGGCGGGGCGGTCGATCCGCGCGGCTACCGGCACCTCGAGTCCTTCCACCTCGACGGGCGCCTCCCGGTCTGGCGCTACGCGATCGGCGACCTACGCCTGGAGGCGCGGGTGTGGCTGGAGCCCCGGGCCAACACCAGCTACCTCGCCTGGCGGCTGCTCGCCGGGCCGACCGGCGGCGAGCCCCCGCGCCTGCGGGTTCGCCTGCTGGTGAACGCCCGCGACCATCACGGCGAGACCCGCTCCGGGGCCTTCACCCCCAGCATCCGCGGCTGGGAGCACGAGCTGCGCGTCGGCCTGCCCCAGGGGCCGCCGCTCAGCTTCCGCAGCCGCTGCGGGACGATGACGCCGGAGCGGACCTGGATCGAGCGTTTCGACCTGCCCGCCGAGCGTGCCCGCGGGCTCAATGCCAGCGACGATCACCTCTGTGTCGGTCGCGTCGACCTGCCGCTCGACGCCGGCGAGTGGGTCGGCTTCGTCGCCTCGCTGGAGGACGACGCCTCGCCCTATGTCCGCGAGGCCCTGCGCCGGCGCCGCGCGCACGACGCCGGCCTGCTGCGAGTCACCAAGGCCCAGGAGACCTGTCTGATCGACGCCCCCCCCTGGGTCGAGCAGTTGGTCCTCGCCGCCGACGGCTTCCTGGTCGAGCGGGCGCTTCGCGGGGGCGGCCCAGGGGTCTCGGTGATCGCCGGCTACCCCTGGTTCGCCGACTGGGGGCGCGACAGCTTCATCGCCCTGCCCGGACTGACCCTCGCCACCCACCGCCACGCCGCCGCGCGGGCGATCCTGGACGCCTGGGCCCAATGGATCGACGCCGGGCTCATGCCCAACCAGTTCCCCGAGGGGGGCGATATGCCCGAGTACAACTCGGCCGACGCCCCGCTCTGGTACATCGAGGCCTGGCGCGCATACCGGGAGGCAACGGGCGACCTCCCCGACCTGGAGCGCCGCTACGCCACACTCACCCAGATCGCCGACCACTACGCCGCCGGGACCCGCCACGGCATCGCGGTCGACCCGAGCGACGGCCTGCTGCGGGCAGGCGACGCCGATACACAGATCACCTGGATGGACGCCCGGGTCGACGGCCGCCCGGTGACCCCCCGCGCGGGCAAGCCGGTCGAGCTCAACGCCCTCTGGTACAACGCCCTGATGAGCCTCGCTGAACTCGCCCGCCTGACCGGGCGCTCCGCCGAACCCTATCGCGGGCTCGCGGAGCAGGCGCGGGCCGGGTTTCAGCGCTACCTGCGCCCGGACGGGCTGGGTCTCTACGACGTCCTCGACGGGCCCGAGGGGACCGACACCCGCATCCGCCCGAACCAGATCCTCGCGGTCTCGCTGGCGCACTCCCCGCTGGCGCCGGCCGACCAGGCCGCGGTGGTGCGCACCGTCGGTGCGCGGCTCCTCACCTCCTACGGCCTGCGCACGCTCGATCCCGCCGACCCGGCCTACCGCGCGCATTACCAGGGTGGGGTCGCCGAGCGCGACTCGGCCTACCACCAGGGTCCAGCCTGGGCCTGGCTCCTCGGGCATTACGCGCTGGCGGTCTATCGTGTGAGTGGCGATGCCGCCTCCGCCCAATCCCTTCTCGAGCCGATCGCCGACCATCTCGCCGACGCCGGCCTAGGGACGGTGAGCGAGCTCTTCGACGCCGAGCCGCCGCACACCCCGCGCGGGGCGCCCTCCCAGGCCTGGTCGGTCGCCGGAACGCTCATGGCCTGGTGCCAACTGGCGCGCGCCCGTCCGGGCGCCAAGGAGCCCAGTAGTGAGTGATGATCAGGACAACCCCGAGCTCGCCCGTCTGGAGGCGGCACGCACCGGCCGCGAGCCCTGGCGCCTGTGGGGACCCTACCTCTCCGAGCGCGCCTGGGGCACGGTGCGCGAGGACTACTCGGCCGAGGGCAGCGCCTGGGAGCACTTCGACTTCGCCCAGGCCGCAAGCCGGGTCTTCCGCTGGAGCGAAGACGGCATCGCCGGGATCTGCGACGCCGAGCAGCGGCTGATCTTCGCGCTCAGCCTCTGGAACGGCGTCGACCCGATCTTGAAGGAACGCCTGTTCGGCCTCTCGGGCAATCAGGGCAATCACGGCGAGGACGTCAAGGAGTGCTATTTCCACCTCGACGCCACCCCCAGCCATAGCTGGCTGCGCCACCGCTACAAGTACCCCCAGCGCCCCTTCCCCTACGACTGGCTGATCGCCGAGAACGCCCGGCGCAGCCGCGCCGACCCGCCGGTCTCGGTCCTCGAATCCAGCGCGTTTGCCGACGACCGCTACTGGGACATCGAGGTGCGCTACGCCAAGGCCGGGCCGGAGCACCTCCTGATCCGGCTCTTCGCCACCAACCGCGGGCCGGAGCCCGCGACCATCTGGCTCCTGCCGACGCTCTGGTTCCGCAACACCTGGGCCTGGGGCGACGCGGGCGAGACGCGCCCGAGCCTCAAGGAGATCCCCGCGCCCAAGGACAGCGTCTGGGCCGTGCGTGCCGATCATCCGGGCCTCGGCACCTACTACCTCTACGGGCGGCGCGAGGCCGAGCGCCTCTTCACCGACAACGAGAGCAACCGCGAGCGGCTCTGGGGCGTGCCCAACGCCAGCCCTTACACCAAAGACGCCTTTGACCGCTACCTGGTCCAGGGCGAGAGGACTGCCGTCAACCCGGAACAAGTCGGCACCAAGCTCGCCGCTGTGCATCGCCTCGCGGTCGACCCGGGCGAGACGGTAATGACCGGGCTGGTGCTCTCCCGCCAGCCGTTAGAGGCCCCCTTCGCCCGCTGGGAGGCGACCCTGTCGCAGCGTCAATCCGAAGCGACGGTCTTCTACGACGAGCTGCTGCCCAACGCCAGCGCCGAGGACCACCGCATCCTGCGTCAGGCCCTCGCGGGGCTGATCTGGAGCCAGCAGTTCTATCACGTCGACGTCGCCCGCTGGCTCGACGGCGACGGTCACGCGCCGCCGGCCGGGCGCCGGCAGGGCCGCAACCACCATTGGCGGCATCTGCATGCCCGACAAGTGGGAATACCCCTGGTTCGCCGCCTGGGACCTGGCCTTCCACGCCGCCGCGCTGGCCCTCGTGGACGTCGACCTCGCCAAGGCCCAGGTCGAGCTTCTGCTCAACGAGCGGGCCCTGCACCCCAACGGGCTCATCCCCGCCTACGAGTGGGCCTTCGGCGACGCCAACCCGCCCATCCACGCCGCCGCGGCGCTCAAGGTCTACCGCGCCGAGCGGGTACAGCGCGGGCGCGAGGACCGGGGGTTCTTGAAGCGCGTGCTGCACAAGCTCCTGCTGCACTACGCCTGGTGGATCAACCGCAAGGACCAGGAGGGCCACAACGTCTTCGAAGGCGGCTTCCTCGGGCTCGACAACGTCTCCGTCCTCGACCGCTCGCGGCCCTTGCCGCCGGGCTTCAGCCTCAAGCAGGCCGACGCCACCGGCTGGATGGCCATGTTCGCGTTGAACCTCACCTTGATCGCGCTGGAGATCGCGGTCGATGACCCCGACCACGAGGACATCGCGATCCAGTGCTACCTCGAGTTCCTGCACATCGCCTCCGGCATTGCCGGCCACAACGACGGCGGGCTGTCGCTGTGGGACGAGGCCGACGGCTTCTACAAGGACCTGCTGGTCAGCCCCGACGGCCAGCACCGGCGCATCGATGTGTTCTCCTGGGTCGGGATCATCCCGCTCTTCGCCTGCGAGGTGCTCGACCAACGCCTGCTGCGCGCCGCCCCGCGCTTCGCCGCGGTGCTCGCCGAGCACGGCGGGGGCGGCTTCGACGGCCACGTGGTCTGCGCCTGCCCGGAGCACGAGAACGCTCGCGGCGAGCACCTGCTGGCGCTCGCCGACCCCGACAAGCTCGCCCGCGTCCTCGCCCGTGTGCTGGACGAGGCGCAGCTCCTCGCGCGCTACGGGGTGCGCAGCGTCTCCCAATGGCACGCGACCCACCAGGACCTGGGTGAGCTGCCCGGCATCGGCCGCGCCCACATCGCCTACCAGCCGGGGGAGTCCGACAGCGGCATGTTCGGCGGCAACTCCAACTGGCGCGGGCCGATCTGGCTGCCGACCAACTATCTGCTGATCCAGTCGGTCGAGAAGTATTACCGCTACCTGGGCGAGAGCCTCGCCGTCGCGGCGCCCTGCCTCGGCGGGCGGGCGATCACGCTGCGCGAGGTGGCCAATCTGCTCTCCGAGCGCCTCGTCGATCTGTTCCGGCGTGGGCCCGACGGGCTGATCCCGGCCTACCCGCCCGACTCACCCCTGCAGCACGACCCCCACTGGCAGGACCTGCACCTCTACCACGAGTACTTCGACGGCGAGAGCGGACAGGGCCTGGGCGCGGCGCATCAGACCGGCTGGACCGCGCTGATCGCCAACCTGGTCTTCCGCCGCTATCGCCAGGACATCCCGGAGCATTGGAAGGACCGGCCAGGGGCGGCCACACGCGATCTCAGATGAACCGGGCCCGAGCCGCAATCCCCCGTCGCCCTCGTTCCCAATGTCCCCTTGGGAACGGTGTCCGCCAAGCCCTGCTTGGCGAGCCACTGCAATCCGGAAACAGCGCCTTTCCGCTGACCCGATGGAGCGGGAAAACCAGCCCACCAACCTCTCAGGAGGAACCCTGATGAAGCCACTCCCCCTAGCCCTACCCCTGCTCGCCGCCTTGGTCACCGGCGGACCCGCGATTGCGCAAGACGCCGGCCTCATCGAGCGCGCCAGCCCCTACCCGGTGGCGGAGACGCTCGACCGCCTGGAGACCCTGCTACAGGGAAAAGGCGTCCAGGTCTTCGCCCGCATCGACCATGCCGCCGCGGCCAAGGCTGCCGACCTGGAGCTGCGGCCGATGCAGCTCCTCATCTTCGGCAATCCCAAGGCCGGCACGCCCTTGATGCAGGCCGCGCCGACCATCGGGCTCGACCTGCCGATGAAGGTGCTCGCCTGGCAGGACGACCAGGGTCAGACGCGCGTGACCTGGAACAGCGCCGACTACCTGGCCGCCCGCCACGGGCTGGCCGAGGGGCAGGCCAAGCCTCTGGCGGCCATCGGCGGCCTCATCGAGGCGGCGCTCCAGTAGGTGATTGGCAGCGCCGGACGCGGGCCCGACCCGGGCTGACAGGAATCTCCTGCTTGCCCGGTCTTGATGGACAGAAGGGCCTCTCGCCGGGCGCCCGCGGCTAGGCTCCGCCAGGAGGACCGACCGATGAACTGTCAAGACTTCCGGCATCGTCTCGACATCGACCCGTACCGAATGGGAGCCGAGGCCGAGGCCCACGCCGCCGACTGTCCGGAGTGCGCTGGTCTCTGGGCGGTGCAGATGCGCCGCGAGGCGAGGCTCGCCGAGGCCTTGCGGATGGTCGCACCCGGGGACGTCCCAGGGCGCGCCGCGCCGGTCCCTGTGAGGTCCCTGGCGGCAGTGGCGCCCAGATCGTGCTCGACACGCCCAACGGGCCGGTCACGCTGCTCCTCGTGCCGAACCGCGAGGTGTCGCGGACGGCGAGCAAGCAGGACCAGGGGCTGATCGCCGTGGCGCGCGCCGCATTCTCCCCCTCGCCCGCCGGGAGAGAGCCGGGGTGAGCGAAACGCCCGTACCGAGCCGCGCCCTTTCATCGATCGGGGTGGCGCCGGTCGCCACGGGCGTTTGCGCAGTCATCCCCGTCGCGGACTCATCCCCCCTTTGCGGATTCAGGCGCTGACCACCCAGATGGCGATCCGAGCCCTCCTGTCGAGCTTCCGCTTCCAGGTCGCCGCGGCCTTTCTCGGCCTCACACTCATGCTCGCCGCGGCCGGCCTCTCTGTGGTCGGGGCCTTCCAGCGCCAGCTCGCCTACGACGCCATGGTCGATCGGGCCGCACGCCTGGAGCTGACCGCCGAGCAGTTGCACGTCCAGGCGATGAACTACAAGCAGAACGCCCCGCGCGATTACGCCACCTACTACCGCGACGTGCGGCTCTACTACCAGGATCTCATGGCCCAGGTTGCGACCTTCGACGCCGTCGTCGACGCCTTCATGACGAGCGAGATGGCCATGGCGAGCCCCGGTGGGGGCGGGGCGGTCCACGACGCCATCCGCGCGCTCGAAGGCGTCTGGTCGGGCTACCGCCGCGGGCTGTTCGACAAGATCGGGGAAGACCCGGCCGAGCCACGGCTCGAATGGGCGGCCGAGTTCGCGATCGCCGAGCATGCGGGGCTCGCCGAGGCCACCGGCGCGCTCGCCAGCACCCTGCGCGACTGGGCCGCCGGCGAGCACCGCCGGCTGACCCGCGGCGCGGTCCTGGTCGCCCTGATCGCCCTGGTGGTCGCGGTGGGGCTGCTCGCCGTGCTCGAGCGCAAGGTGCTCGCCCCGCTCGGGCGCACCATGGCGGGGTTCCAGCGCGTCGCGGCCGGCGACTTCAAGCACCGCCTGGGGGTGGCCGGGACCAGCGAGATCCGGGATCTGACCACCCGATTCAACCAGTTGACCATTCGCCTCGACCTGCTGCACGAGATGATCGCCCGCCTGCAGCGGGGCAAGGACCTCGACGAGCTGATCGGCTTCCTGGCCGATGACTTCCGCGGGCTGCTCGGGTTCGACTGGATCGGGGTGGTGCTGATCGATTCCATCGGCTCGGTCGCGCGGCTGGAGACCTGCCGGCTCGATGGACGGCCCGGCCTCGAGGGCCGGCGGCTGTTTCGGCTGCGCGGGACGCTGCTGGAGGCGGCGCTCGCCGGTGAAGGCCCAAGGCACGTCGCCGACATGGAGCGCCAGGCGCGGGACAATCCGCCCTACGAGCTGCTGCGCCACCTGGTCGCCCAGGGGATGCGCGACGCGATCTTTCTGCCGCTCACGCCGCAGAGCCAGGCGCCGACCCCGGCGGTGGTGGTGCTCGCCGCGCGCGACCCACAGCGCTTTGACGCGCCGCAGCGGCGCTTCCTCGGCAACATCGCGCAGCTCCTCACCCACAGCTTCGGCCGCACGGCTCGGCTCGCCGAGCAAGGCCGGCTGGCCGCCATCGGCGAGTTCGCCTCCGGCATCGCCCATGAGCTGCGCACCCCGCTCACCACCGTCTCGCTGGCGCTGGAGTACCTGGCCGAGCATCCCCCCGACGCGCGCGCCAAGCGCCGCGCCGATCTCGGGCTACAGGAGGCCAACCGCATGCGCCGGCTGCTGGAGGACATGCTGCTCTACGCCAAACCGTTGCGCCTCGCGCTCGCTGCGACCGACCTCGCCGCCGCGCTCGGGGACCAGGTCGCGGCCTATCGGGAGGCCCACCCGGACGCGCGGGTGCGCTTGACGACCGATCTCGCCGGCGCCGAGATCCTCGCCGACGCGGACCGGCTGCAGCAGGTCTTCTTGAACCTCACAGACAACGCCTGCGAGGCGGCTCCCGCGGGCAGCGAGGTGGTCTGGACGCTGAGCGCGAGCCCGGACGGCGACCGGGTACTGACCTCGTTGCACAATCAGGGCGAGCCCATCCCGCCCGAGCTCCTGGGGCGGATCACCGAGCCCTTCGTCAGCACCAAGTCCGGCGGCGCGGGGCTCGGGCTCGCCATTGTGCGCCGCCTGGTCGAGCAGCAGGGCGGTGCGATCGCGATCGCCTCGTCCCGGGCCGAGGGGACCCGCGTGACGCTCAGCTTCCCCGGGTTGGCCCCTACCCTCAGCGATGAGGCAGACGCAGCCGGTACTTGAGGATCTTGCGGTCGAGGGCGGGACGCGAGATGGCGAGGATCTCGCAGGCGCGGCCCTTGTGCCCACCGGTGTGCTCCAGCACGCGCTGGATGTGCTCGGCCTCGACGTCATCGAGGGTGCGCAGCACGCCGGCATCATCTGGCTCGGCCCCTGCCCTGGCGTCTCCCGACTGCTGCGGCTCGCCCGACGCAGGCCCGAGCAGGTCGGCGGTGATCAGCCCGTGACGGGCCTGGAGCGCCGCCTGGGTGAGCCGGTTTTCCAGCTCGCGCACGTTGCCGGGCCAGTCGTGGGCCCGTAGCTCATCGAGCGCGCCCGGGTCGAGCCGCAGGCCGGGGCGACCGGCGCGCTCACCGATGCGGGCGAGCAGCCCCTCGGCGAGGAGCGGGATGTCCTCGCGGCGGTCGCGCAGCGGCGGCAGGCGGATCTGGATCACCGCGAGGCGGTAGCGCAGGTCCTCGCGGAAGCGACCGGCGGAGACCTCGGCGGCGAGGTCGCGGTTGGTCGCGGCGAGGATGCGGGCGCGGCTGCGGATCGGCTCGCTGCCGCCGACCCGCTCGAACACCCCCTCCTGCAGGGCGCGCAGGAGCTTTGCCTGCAGGGGCAGGGCGAGCTCGCCGATCTCGTCGAGGAAGAGCGTCCCCTCGCTCGCCCGCTCCAGCTTGCCGATGGCGCGCGCCTGGGCCCCGGTGAAGGCGCCCTTCTCGTGACCGAAGAGCTCGCTCTCGAGCAGGGTGTCGACGATGGCGGCGCAGTTGACGGCGACGTAGGGCCCGCCACGCCCGCTGTGCTGGTGGATCAGCCGGGCGACCACCTCCTTGCCGGTCCCAGACTCCCCGGTGATGAGTACGGTGGCGGCGCTGCGGGCGCTGCGCGCGATCGCCTTGCTGACCTCGAGCATCGCCGCGCTCTTGCCGATCAGGTCACGGGCGACCGGACTCGGCTCGGCGGGCGTCGCGCTCTGCTCGGCGAGCCGGCGGTGACGCAGCAGGCGCTCCACCGTGCGCTGCAGCTCGTCGACGCGCACCGGCTTGTGGATGAAGTCGGCGGCGCCCTGCTGGATCGCGTCGATGGCGAGCTCCAGGTCGTGCTGGCCGGTCATCATCACCACCGGCAGATCTGGGTCTGCCCGCAAGGCCGCCGTGATGAGGTCGATGCCACGCCCGTCCGGCAACTGCTGGTCGAGCAGCAGGAGATCCAAGCCGCGCCCCTGGAGCTGGACCAGCGCCTCGCGGCAGCTCCCCGCGCGCCCCACAACAAAGCCCGCGTCCTCGAAGTGCATGGCGAGCATCTCGGCGAGGGCGCGGTCGTCTTCGACCAAGAGGATCTGTTGGGTCATGTCAGCAGCGACGCAAAGACGGATCGAGTCAAGGGGATGCGGCACCTCGGGGTACGGCCCGCGGCGATTCTCGGCGAAGCGCCCGGCCGCGGCCAGGGGACCGCAACGGCCGCGGCTCGCGCTATGCCATAATCTCGACCCTGTCGTGACCTGGGACTACCCCCGCCTGCATGAGCCTCCCCCAAGTGAACCTCGGCCAGCCGCGGGCCCCCTCCTGGCGGGAGCGGCCCGGACTGTACGCGAGGCTCGTGCGCCTCCACCGGCCGATTGGGATCTTCCTGCTGATGTGGCCGGCCCTCTGGGCCTTGTGGATCGCAGGAGCCGGCGATCCACCCTGGGAGGTCGTGCTGATCTTCGTCGCCGGGGTGGTCCTGATGCGCTCGGCGGGCTGCTCGATCAATGACTTTGCCGACCGCGACCTGGACGGGGCGGTGGCGCGCACGCGCGAGCGCCCGATCGCTGCCGGACTCATTCAGCCCTGGGAGGCGGTCGCGGTGTTCGCGGTCCTTAGCCTCGCCGCCTTCGGCTTAGTACTGCTGCTGAACTGGCAGACCATCGCGCTCTCGGTCGTCGCCCTGGGGCTCGCGGTGATCTACCCATTCATGAAGCGCTACACCTACCTGCCGCAGCTCTTCCTCGGCGCGGCCTTTGGCTGGGCGGTGCCCATGGCCTTCACCGCGATCACCGAGGGCGTGCCCCCCGTCGGCTGGCTGCTCTTCGCGGCCACCGTGCTCTGGGCGCTGATCTACGACACCCAGTACGCCATGGTCGATCGCGACGATGACCTCAAGATCGGCATCAAGTCGACCGCCATCCTCTTCGGGCGCCACGACCGTCTGATCATCGCCTTGCTCCAGGTCGTCCTGCTCGGGCTACTCGCCTGGGTGGGCCAGCTCGCCGGCCTGGGGGGCTGGTACCTTGGCGGCCTGGGGGCGGCGGCGGCCCTGGCCGTCTATCACCAATACCTCATCCGCAACCAGGAGCCCGAGGCCTGCTTCGAGGCCTTCCTGAGCAACAACTACTACGGCATGGCCGTATTCTTGGGTCTGGTCGCCGACTACGCCCTCGGATGAGCGCGTACGGACTTTGCCGGACGCCTTCACTTAGAATCCTGCGCGCGCGCCCCGCCACCGAAGCGGCCGGCCGGCGCCCCTTGACTGAACGAAACCGATAAGGAGCGAGTGTGATGTTCCCGAGAACGATTGCGCAGGCCCTGCTGGGTCTGATGGTCGCCTTCCAGGCCCTCGCCATGGACGAGGGGATCGACTACGTCAAGCTCAAGACCCCGCAGGCGACCGAGACGGGCGACAAGGTCGAGGTGCTGGAGGTCTTCTGGTACGGCTGCCCGCACTGCTACACCCTCGAGCCCTTCATCGACCGCTGGGTCGATACCATGCCCGAGAGCGCCGAGTTTCGGCGCATGCCGGCGGTGCTCGGGGCGCACTGGGAGCCCCATGCCCGCGCCTTCTACGCCGCGGAGCTCTTGGGCGTGACCCACAAGCTCCACCACCCCCTGTTCAAGGCGATGCACGACGAGAAGCGCAAGATCCTGACCAAGGACGATCTGGTGGCCTTCGCCGCCGAGCAGGGGATCGACCGGCAGGAGTTCCAGGAGGCCTACGACTCCTTCTTCGTCAACATGAAGGTCCGCCGCGCCACCGACATGGTCCAGCGTTACGGGATCGACGGGGTGCCCGCCCTGGTCATCAACGGCAAGTACCGCACGAGCGCGACCCAGACCGGGGGTAACGCCAGGCTGATGGAGGTCCTCGACGAGCTGGTGAGACGCGAGACCGGCGGCACCGCCGCCGGCGGGTCCTGAGGGCGCGGGCCAGGACCGCCCGCGCGGCGGTCCTCAGTGGTGGGGATGCTCCTCGGGCAGCGGCTTGGCGTCGGGGCTGGGGTAAAGCTCGAACACCCACTTGGGCAGCTTGCCCTGGCTGGCGTGGTAGAGGGCATCGGACTCGATGATTACCAGGATCAGCACGGTGACCATCACCGGCAGGATGCCGACACCGATCACCAGGGCCAAGACCGCCTCCTTCATCATCCCCCCGTACGTATAGCCGGCCCAGCCGAGCGCGGCGATCACCAACAGCAGGCACAGCATCAGGATCAGGATGCGGCTGCGCCGCGCGGTCACCTGCCAATGGCACATCACGTACCAGGTGTCGATCTGGCGCGAGCGCCGGGCCCGCCAGAGGATGTAGCTCAGGATGGCGAATGAGATCGCCGGGATGAGCGCCATGATCCAGGGGAAGCTGCCAGCGACGCCCCCCGCGGCGACCGCCATCAGGATGTGATTGCCGACCAGGTTGGTGAGAAACCACTCGTGGGGGACATTGGCCTGCTTGATCTCGGCCTTGCTGACTTCGAAGCGCATAAAAGGACCACGGGCTATAGGGTTACTGCGGCAGGGCGCGGAGCTTAACCCATCACCCGGCTGTTTTCACGCCGCCGCCCCGCAGAGCGCGCATGCCGGATCGACCCGCAGGCGCAGGCTGCGAAACTCCATCGCCAGGGCGTCGATGAGCAGCAGCCGCCCGGTGAGGGTATCCCCCACCCCGAGCAGGACCTTGAGCGTCTCGGCCGCCTGGATGCTGCCGACGATCCCCACCAGCGGTGCCAGCACCCCGTTGGCCGAGCAGGTCTCGTCGATGGTGCCGTCGCGCGGATAGAGACACTGGTAGCAGGGGTCGCCAGGGCGGCCGGAGAACACCGCCACCTGTCCCTCGGTACGGATCGCCGCCCCCGAGATCAGCGGGACACCGGCGGAGCGGCAGGCGGCATTGACCGCGAAGCGGGTGGCGAAATTGTCGCTGGCGTCCACCACCGCATCGACGCCCGCGACCAGCGGCGGCAAGGTCGCATCGGTCAGACTGCCCTTGTAGCCCTCCACCCGGACCTCGGGGTTGAGCTCGGCGAGCGTCTGCCGTGCCGAGTCGACCTTCGCCATCCCCAGCCGGCTGCTCCCGTGCAGGATCTGGCGTTGGAGGTTGGAGAGGTCGACCGCGTCGAAGTCTGCGACGACCAGCGTCCCCACCCCCGCCGCAGCGAGATACATCGCCACCGGTGACCCCAACCCACCGAGCCCGACAATCAACACCCGGGAGGCGAGCAGGCGCTCCTGTCCCTCGATGCCGACCTGCGGCAGCATGATCTGCCGGCTGTAGCGCAACAGTTGCGCGTCGTTCATGTGCGGCGCACTCCTCTCAAGCGGCCCTCGAACCCGCGTAGCCCAGGGTGACGCGCTCGTGCCCGGCGAGGTCGCGGCGGGTCTCAACGGCGATGTAGCCATTCCGCGCGAGGATCTCGCGCACGGCGGGGCCTTGATCGTAGCCGTGCTCCAGGGCGAAGAGCCCGCCGGGGCGCAGACAGCTGCGCCCCTCCGTCGCGAGTCGCCGGATGGCGTCCAACCCATCCGCACCCGCGACCAAGGCCGTGCGCGGCTCCCAGGGCAGATCACCCTCGCCGAGATGGGGGTCGCCCTCGGCGACATAGGGCGGGTTACTGATCAGCGCGTCCAGCGAGGCGGGCGCGATGGCCGCGAGCCAATCGCCGCGCACCGGGTGGGTGTTGCCGGGGGCGTAACGGCGCAGGTTGTCCCGGGCGACGAGCGCGGCCCCCGCGCAGCGCTCGGTGGCGATCAGGGTCCAGGCGGGACGCTCCTGGGCCAGGGCCGCGGCGATCGCGCCGCTGCCGGTCCCGGCGTCCAGCACGACCAGCGGGCGCCCCGGCGGCAGCCGCTCCAACGCGACCTCGACCAGCAGCTCGGTCTCCGGCCTTGGGATCAGCGTGTCCGGGGAGACGGCGAGCTCCAGGCTCCAGAATCCCTGCCGCCCGCGGAGATAGGCGATCGGCTCACCCCGCCGGCGCCGTACGATCAGATCGCGGAACCGCTCGGCGACGGCCGGCTCGATGACGCGCTCGGGCCAGGCGACGAGCCGCTCGCGGGCGAGCCCGGTCGCCTCGGCGAGGAGGAGCTCCGACTCCAGGCGGGGTGCGCCCTGCGGCAGCCCGGCGAGGGTCTCGGCCGCCTCGCGCAGCACCGAGCCGAGGGTTTCAGGCACGGACCCTGCTCAGGCGTCCTGCAGCGCCATGAGCTGCTCGGCCTGGTACTCCTGGGCGAGCGGGTCGATCACCTGGTCGAGCTGGCCGGCGAGGACCTCGTCGAGCTTGTAGAGGGTCAGATTGATGCGGTGGTCGGTCAGCCGGTTCTGCGGGTAGTTGTAGGTGCGGATGCGCTCGGAGCGGTCGCCGCTGCCGACCTGCAGGCGCCGCGACTGGGCCTGCTCGGAGACCTGGACGGCCTGGGCCTGGGCGAGCAGCTTGGCCTGCAGCAGGGCCATCGCCCGCGCCCGGTTCTTGTGCTGGGAGCGCTCGTCCTGGCACTCCACCACGATCCCCGAGGGCAGATGGGTGATGCGCACCGCCGAGTCGGTCTTGTTGACGTGCTGGCCGCCGGCGCCGGAGGAACGGTAGGTATCGACCCGCAGGTCGTTGGGGTTGACGTCGATCTCGTCGATCGACTCGACCTCAGGCAGGACCGCCACCGTGCAGGCCGAGGTGTGGATGCGCCCCTGCGACTCGGTCTCCGGGACGCGCTGCACGCGATGGGTGCCGGCCTCGAACTTGAGCCGCGAGTAGACCCCCTGCCCGCTCACCCGCACCACAACCTCCTTGTAGCCGCCGAGCTCGCCCTCGCTGGCGCTGATGGTCTCGACCCGCCAGCCCTGCCCCTCGGCGTAGCGCAGGTACATGCGCAGCAGGTCGGCGGCGAAGAGCGCGGCCTCGGCGCCGCCGGTGCCGGCGCGGATCTCGAGGAACAGATTGCGCTGGTCGTTCGGGTCCGGCGGAACCAGCAGACGCAGGAGCTCGGGCTCCAAGTGCTCGCGCCGGGCACGGGCGGCGCCGATCTCCTCGCGCGCGAGCTCGGCCATCTCCGGGTCGGCGAGCATCGCCTCGGCGGCGGTGATGTCCTCCTCCACCGAGCGGAAGCGCTGATAGCAGTCGACCAAGGGCTGGAGCTGGGCGTACTCGCGCCCCAGGTCGCGAAAGCGGTACTGGTCGGCCTGGACCTCGGGCTCGGCGAGCAGGGCCGTGACCTCGCCGAAGCGCTCGCAGAGGCGCTCCAGCTTGTCTCGGATGGACGGGTTCACGTCGGCGAGCCGGTCTGCCGGCTGAGCTCGAAGAGCTCGTTGGCGGCATCCAGGAGCGCGCCCTCGCCATCGCGACCAGCGCGGCGCAGGCGCGCACTGGGGGCGTGCAGCAGCTTATTGGTCAGGGTGTTGGCAAGGAAGCTCAAGACCTCCTCCGGCGGCTTGCCGGAGGCGAGCTGGTGGCGGGCGCGGGCGAGGACCTCGTCGCGCAGGGCCTCGGCGCGGCAGCGGTAGTCCTGGATCAGGCTGGTCGCATCGAGCGAGCGCAGCCAGGCGAGGAACTCCTCGCTGTGGAAGGCAATGATCTCCTCGGCCTGCTCGGCCGCCTCGCGGCGCGAGCGCATCCCCTCGTCGACCACCCCTTGCAGATCGTCGACGGTGTAGAGATAGACGTCGTTGAGCTCCGCAACCTCGGGCTCGATGTCGCGAGGCACGGCGATGTCGACCATGAAGATCGGGCGGTGCTTGCGCCTCTTGAGCGCCCGCTCGACCGTCCCCTTGCCGAGCACCGGCAGAGGGCTTGCGGTGGACGAGATCAGGATGTCCGCCTCGGCGAGATGCTCGGCGAGCTCGGTCAGCGCGATGGCGAAGCCGCCGAACTGGCTCGCCAGCTCATGGGCGCGCTCGACCGTGCGGTTGGCGACGATGATGCGCCCGATGCGGTGCTGATGCAGGTGGCGGGCGGCGAGCTCGATGGTCTCGCCGGCCCCGATCAGGAGCGCGGTCTGCTCGCCGAGATCGCTGAAGATCTGCCGCGCCAGGCTGACCGCCGCGAAGGCAACCGAGACCGGGCTATTGCCGATTGCGGTGTCGGTACGGACCTGCTTGGCGACCGAGAAGCTGTGCTGGAAGAGCCGCCCGAGGAGCTTGCCGGCAGTGGCGCTGTCGCAGGCCGCCTGAAAGGCCGTCTTGACCTGGCCAAGGATCTGCGGCTCGCCGAGGACCATGGAGTCCAGCCCACAGGCCACGCGCAGGAGGTGGGCGACCGCAGCACCGTCCATGTGGCGGTAGAGATAGGGCGTGATGCGTTCGCCCTCGACGCCATGGAAGCGCGCGAGCCAGTCCTCGACCGGCGACTCGACCCCGGGCTCGACCGCGCAGTAGAGCTCGGTGCGATTGCAGGTCGAGAGGATGACGCCCTCGCGGACCCCGGGCTCGGCGGTCAGGCTGCGCAGGGCCCCAACCAGGATATCCGGGCCGAACGAGATCCGCTCGCGGATCTCGACCGGTGCCGTTCTGTGGTTGAGTCCGATGACCTGAATCGCCATGTCCGACGCTAACCTTGGGAAAATGCCAGAATTCTTCGGTATCCGTCGGGCGGATGCAAGTAGGCGGGGTGGCGGATCAAACCATCTCCTGTCCATTTTTTCTCGCGGAACCGGGCGGTTATACTGCGACGCAATCGCCTAGCCTGGCCCCGCCGGCCTCCGAGACTCCATGCACTCTTACTACCTCCGCGCCCCCATCGTCCCGCTGATCGGTCTCCTCGTCTTCGGCCAGGGCGCTGCGGCGGCGACCCAGCCGAGCCCGTCGGACCAGGTCGCCCCCCCTCCCGCGCCCGCCGACGAGGCCCAGGCCGAGGCGCAGGGCCTGACCCCGGACATGATCTATTCGGTCCTCGTCGGTCAGGTGGCCCGCCAGCGCGGCGACCACCGCATGGCCGTCACCCATTTTCTGCACGCCGCCCAGCTCGCAGGGGACCCGGAGCTCGCCGAGCTGGCCGCCCGCTCCGCCGTCGCCCTGGCCGACGAGACCCTGATTCAACGCACCATCGACGCCTGGCTAGAGATCGCGCCGGACTCGATCTCCGCCTACCAGATCGCTGCCTACACGCGGCTGGATGCGCAGGACATCCCCGGCGCCCTGGCCTATCTGCGACGCCTGATCGCGCTCTCGGCGCAGGCCGGCGAAGACGGCTTCGTGCGCGCCGCCCGCCTGGCGCAGAAACTGAAGGCACCCGAGCAGCGGCTGGCGCTGATGGAGACCCTGACCGCCGGTGAGCCGCAGAACCCGGACGGCTGGTTCGCGCGCGCCATGGTCGCCGCCGGGGCGGAGCGCCACGAGGAGGCGATCGCGGCCGCGGAGAAGGCCCTGGAGCTTCGTCCCAACTGGAACGAGGCGCGCGTCTTCCTGATTCAAATCCACTTGAGCCGGGGCGAGCGCCAGAAGGCCCGCGACGCCCTGGAGACCTTCGTCGAGCAGACCCCCGACGAGCGCAGCCTGCGCACCCTCTATGCCCAGATGCTAGTCGAGGACAAGGAGTTCGAGCGCGCCCGCGAGGTCTTTGCGTACCTCCTGACGGCCGAGCCCAAGGAGCCTGACGTCTTGTTCGCGCTCGGCGTCCTGTCGCTGCAGCTCGAGGACCTCGCCGCCGCCCGCGACTACTTCGGGCGACTGCGCGAGACCGGGGAACGGCGCGACGAGTCCGCCTACTACCTGGGTCAGGTCGAGGAGCTGGCCGACAATCCCGAGGCCGCCTCGGGCTGGTACGAGAAGGTCAGCGGCGAGCACGCGCTCGACGCCCAGGTGCGTATCGCCCGGCTCCAGGCGAGCCAGGGCGAGGTCGAGGCGGCCCGCGAGCGGCTGCACCGGCTGCGCGACCGCGTGAGCGGTGAGGCCGTGACCCTGTATCTGATCGAGGCCGAGATCTTGCGCGACATCGATCTCAAGCGCGAGGCGATGGCCGTCTACGACGCCGCCATCGAGCGTCACCCCGACAACGCCGACCTGCTCTACTCGCGGGCCCTGCACGCCCTGGCCTTCAACCGGCTCGACATCCTGGAGCAGGACCTGCGCCGGGTCATCGACAAAGACCCCGAGCACGCCGATGCCCTGAATGCCCTGGGCTACACCCTGGCCGACCTGACGGACCGTTATCAGGAGGCCTACGACCTGATCGCGCGCGCCATCGCACTGAAGCCAGATGACGCCGCCGTACTCGACAGCATGGGCTGGGTGCTCTACCGCCTGGGTCGGCTGGAAGAGGCCGAGCGGTACCTGCGTCGAGCCCACGAGCTGTCCGCCGACGGCGAGATCGCGGCCCACCTCGGCGAGGTCCTCTGGGCCATGGGCGAGCGCGATGGCGCCTGGCGGATCTGGGAGGCGGCCCTGGCCGCCGACCCCAAGCACGAGTACCTGCTGCGGGTGATTGGGCGACACCGAGTGACCAGCAACGACGGCGGAACGCACTGATGCCCCACCCGGCGGCGCGCCGGTTGTGGCCGGCGCCCGCCAAGCTCAACCTGATGCTGCGCGTGCTGGGCCGGCGGGCCGATGGCTACCACCGGCTACAGACGGTCTTCCAGTTCCTCGATCACGCCGATCAGATCCGCATCGAGCCGCGGTCGGACGGCGCAGTGCACCGCCGCACCGCGCTGCCGGGGGTGCCCGAGGAGGCCGACCTGGTGGTGCGGGCGGCACGGTGCCTGCAGCAGGCGACGGGCTGCCGTCAGGGCGTCGACCTCTGGGTCGACAAGCGCCTCCCCATGGGCGGCGGCGTTGGCGGCGGCAGCTCGGACGCCGCGACCGTCCTGGTCGCGCTGAACCAGCTCTGGGACACCGGTCTCTCACCCGCTGAGCTGGCGCACCTCGGATTGACCCTGGGCGCGGACGTCCCGGTCTTCGTGCATGGACGCGCCGCTTGGGCCGAGGGTGTCGGCGAGGCCCTTACCCCCATCGAGCTGCCCGAGCCCTGGTACCTGGTCCTGGTGCCGCGCTGCGCCGTCGCGACCGCCGCCGTGTTCTCCGATCCTGATTTGACACGGGATTCTGCCCCAATCACAATTGCCGACTTTCTTGCGGGAGACGATCGCAACGACTGCCTCGCGGTCGTCGAGCGCGACTACCCGGAGGTCGCCGCTGCGCTGCGCTGGCTCTCGGGATTCGGGCGGGCACGGCTGACCGGGACCGGCGCCTGCGTCTTCGCCGCCTTCGCTGACGAGGGGGCCGCGCGAGCCGCGCGCTGCCAGCTCCCGGCCCCGTTTGGCGGCTTTGTCGCCCGCGGCCGGAATCGGTCGCCGCTCATCGACGAGGTCTGAGTCGGGTGCGGCGGGCGGGCCGCGCGGACGCCGGGATCGCAGGGAGCATCGAGGGATCGGGGGGCCACTCCGGTCAGGGGACCTTGAAAGATGCCTTCCCTGACATGGTCCGAGACGCGAAGCCAACAGCGCGGTTTGCGCTTCGCTCAGGCAGCTTGAATCGTTCAAGGTGCCCTTCTTTGGGGCGTCGCCAAGCGGTAAGGCACTGGGTTTTGATCCCAGCATTCCCAGGTTCGAATCCTGGCGCCCCAGCCACAGCCAGGCGGCCCTTGTCGATCGCGAGGGCGCCAACTCGGATCGCTCGGCGAGCGATGCGCTGACGGGGGAAATCGCCGTGTCCGCCACCCAGATGATGGTGTTCTCCGGGAACGCGAATCCGGAGCTGTCGGCCGAGATCGCCGGCCACCTGAGCATCCCGCTGGGCAAGGCGGTGGTGGGCCAGTTCAGCGACGGCGAGGTGATGGCCGAGATCCAGGAGAACGTCCGCGGGCGCGACGTCTTCGTGGTCCAGCCCACCGGGGCGCCGACCAACGACAACCTGATGGAGATGCTGGTGATGATCGACGCCCTGCGCTGGGCCTCGGCCAAGCGCATCACGGCGGTCATCCCCTACTTTGGCTATGCGCGGCAGGACCGGCGCCCGCGCTCGGCGCGGGTCCCCATCACCGCCCGACTGGTCGCCAAGATGATCGGCCAGGCCGGCGCCAACCGCGTGCTGACGGTCGATCTGCACGCGGATCAGATCCAAGGGTTCTTCGACATCCCGGTCGACAACGTCTATGCCTCGCCGATCCTGCTCGGCGATGTCTGGCGCCAGAAGTACCCTGAGCTGATGGTGGTCTCACCCGACGTCGGCGGCGTGGTGCGCGCCCGGGCGCTGGCCAAGCGACTCGACGACGCCGACCTGGCGATCATCGACAAGCGCCGGCCGCGGCCCAATGAGGCCAAGGTGATGAACGTCATTGGCGAGGTCGAGGGCCGCACCTGCGTCCTGATCGACGATCTGGTCGACACGGCCGGGACCCTGTGCCAGGCGGCCGCCGCGCTCAAGGACCACGGGGCGGCGATGGTGGTCGCCTACTGCACCCACCCGGTCTTGTCCGGACCGGCGGTGGCCAATATCAGTGCCTCCCTGCTCGATGAGCTGGTGGTCACCAATACGATCCCGCTGCGGCCGGAGGCCGTCGCCTGTCCCCGCATCCGCCAGTTGAGCATTGGCGAGCTCCTCGCCGAGACCATGCGGCGGATCTCCAATGAGGAGTCGGTCAGCTCGCTGTTTATGGACTGATCGTTACCTCGGGGACTGAAACTGGCGGGGCCTCCTGCCCCGCACGGGAGACGCTGATGATTGGGCCATCCTGGCCGACCATCAGCACGGAAGGCGGGGACACGGCGTCTGCCTTCCTCCATTTTCAGTGGCTTAGGCCACCGAGAATGGCGGCACATGAGGGTGCCGCGAGGGCGCCTCGAATGGTTCCAGGCGCCCTCGATTCGCTGGCGGCACCGAGACCCTGGTCGCGGGGCTCGGTGCCATTGTCATCAACCGTTCGATTCGGAGAACGTCACATGAACGAGACCTTCGAAGTCATTGCGCAGCCCCGCAGCGACGCAGGGAAGGGTGCGAGCCGCCGCCTGCGCCGCAGCGGGATGGTCCCGGCCATCGTCTATGGCGGTCATCAAGACCCCGAGACGGTGAGCGTCAACCACAACGAGCTGGTCAAGCACCTGGAGCACGAGGCCTTCTACTCCCACATCCTCGACCTCAAGGTCGGCGAGCGCAGCTCCAAGGTGGTGCTCAAGGACCTCCAGCGCCACCCGGCCAAGCCGTTCATCCTCCACGTGGACTTCCAGCGCGTGAGCGCGGACGAGAAGATCCGCATGATGGTGCCGCTGCACTTCCTCAATGAGGCGGCCTCCAAGGGCGTCAAGGCAGGCGGTAACGTCTCGCACAACCTGACGGAGGTGGAGATCACCTGTCTGCCCAAGGATCTGCCCGAGTTCATCGGGGTCGACCTGGCGCCGATGCAGATCGGCGACATCGTGCACCTCTCCGAGCTGCCCCTCCCCGAGGGGGTCGCCCTGGCGCATGCCCCCGATCCCGACCTGCCGGTGGTCATCATGCACGGCGCCCGCGCCGGCGGTGGCCCGGAGGAGGAGGAAGGGGCGCCAGGGGCAGCGTCCTAGCACCGATTGGGCGGGGCGGCGACCGCCGCCTCGCCTCCGCGATCACTGTCAGCGGGCACCCTGGCCGTGGCCGACTTAGGCATACGACTGATCGTCGGCCTCGGCAATCCAGGCCCCGAGTACGAGGTCACCCGCCACAACGTCGGCTTCTGGTTCGCGGACGCCTTGGCCGCACGCCACGGCGGCCAATTTCGCGTCGAGGGCAAGTTCCACGGACTGCTCTGCCGGCTGAGCGTCGGGGCTACCGACCTGCGACTGCTCAAGCCCAGCACATACATGAACCGCAGCGGCCAGTCGGTCGGTGCCGTGCTGCGGTACTTCGACTATACACCCGAGCAGGTGCTCGTCGCCCACGATGAGCTCGACCTCCCGGTCGGCACCGCGCGGCTCAAGCAGGGCGGCGGACACGCCGGACATAACGGCCTGCGCGACATCATCGCCGTGCTCGGCACGCGCGAGTTCTGGCGCCTGCGCATCGGTATCGATCACCCGGGCGACAAGGCCCAGGTGGTCCCCTACGTTCTGAGCCGCCCCTCGCGCGAGGACGCGACCCGCGTCCTGGAGGCCCTGGACGACGCCGAGCGCTCGCTCCCCGAGCTCCTCGCCGGGGAGTTCCAGAAGGCCATGAACCGGCTGCACAGCGGGCGCTGAGATGATCGCGCGTCCCTCGGTCGACAGCCTCTACGACCTGGTCACCGGCGACGAGGACGCCCGCGTCTGCCGGGACATCCCCCCCGAGGCGTGCAACGACCAGCCGCGTAACTTCTTTGCCTACCTGGTTGCCAATCTGCTGACCAAGGTGGCGGATGACCTCTCCAGCGCGAAGCTCATCCTGCCCTGGCTGATGAGCGCGCTCGGCGCCCCGGCGGCCCTGATCGGCTTCCTGGTTCCGGTGCGGGAGTCCGGGGTGCTGCTCCCGCAGCTCGCGGTGGCGGCCTACATCCGCCGGCTGCCGATCCGCAAGGGGGTCTGGGTCCTGGGCTCGCTGCTCTCGGCCCTCGCGTTAGTCGCCATGGCCGCCGCCGCGGCGACCCTCACCGGCGTGGCGGCAGGCTGGTCGATCCTCGCCCTGCTCGTGGTCTTCAGCCTGGCGCGGGGGCTGTGCTCGGTCTCCGCCAAGGACGTGCTGGGCAAGACCGTCTCCAAGGCCCGGCGCGGCAACCTGATGGGGCTCTCGGCCGCCATCGCCGGGGTCCTCACCCTGGCCATCGGGGTCTATCTCCAGTTTCTCGGCGAGGAGGCCGCCTCGGTCGGCGTCGTCGCCGCGTTGATCGCCGGCGGTGCACTGGTGTTCGCGCTCTCGGCCCTGGTCTTCGCGCGCATCCGCGAGCAGCCGGGGGCGACCGAGGGGGGCGGGAACGCGCTCGCCGTCGCCGTCGCGAGCCTCGGGCTGTTGCGCAGCGACGCCGAGTTTCGCCGCTTCGTCCTGGTGCGGGTGTCGCTCCTGAGCGTGGCGCTGGCGCCCCCCTTCTACGTCCTGCTCGCCCAGGAGCGCACCGGCGGCGACCTGGGCGGCCTCGGGCTCATGGTGATTGCGAGCGGGCTCGCCGGGAGTCTGAGCGCGCCCGTCTGGGGGCGGATGAGCGACCGCTCCAGCCGGCTGGTGATGGTCCTGTCGGCGGCGGCAGCCGGGCTGCTCGGGTTGGTCACCTGGGCCCTGGCCCAGTCCGAGGCGCCCTTCCTGAGCGAGGGGCTGACCTACGCCCTGCTCTTCCTGCTGCTCGGCATGGCCCACAGCGGGGTCCGCCTGGGACGCAAGGTCTACCTGGTCGACATGGCGACCGCCGACAACCGGGCGACCCTGGTCGCGGTGAGCAACACGGTGATCGGGGTCGCGATGCTGCTCGGCGGGCTGGTCGGCCTGTTGGGGGACATCTTCGACGTCGCGACCGTCATCCTCGTCCTCGGCGTCCTCTCCTTGGGTGCCGCCGTTTTTCCGCTGGGCCCACCCGCGATCGTCCGATCAGACCCCGCCGTCGCCGGTCGCGCCCTGGCGGATGATCGCCTCGTGCTTGGAGATCAGCACGCCCTGGTTGTGCACGTAGCCGCCGATGACATCGGGGTTGCCGGCGTACCAGGCGTCGAGCGACCCGGGGCCGCCAATGCGCATGGTGAAGGCCCCCGGGGCCGGCGCATGCTCGTAGAACACCTCGGGGTTGTCGGCGTAGTAGTCGCGCAGCGACACACGGACCTTGCCCCTGACGACCGGCCGGAGGTCGCCGTCGGCGAGGTCGCTGTAGCCCGGGGTCAGGTCAGAGCTGGCGAAGTTGCCGTGCTGATAGTCCTGCGCGAAGGCAAGGTTGGCGAACAGGGTGAGCGAGGAAGCGGCGATGAGGGTCTTCATGGTTCGGGTCTCCGGTAGTTGATGACGGCTGCCGTTTGCGGCCTTCGCATCAAAAGACCCAGATCAGCTTGCGAATCTTTCACTCAGGCGCGCGGGCTTCACTCCCCCAGCAGCAGGGCCTTCGCCTGATTGATCTTGGCCGCGAGATAATCGGAGCCGCCGCGGTCCGGGTGGAGCTTCTGCATCAGCCGCCGGTGGGCGTCGCGGATCTCGGCCTCGCTCGCCCCGGGCGCGAGTCCGAGGATCGAAAAGGCCTCGTCGCGGCTGAGCGGCGTATGCGGCGCGGTCGCGCCCGACGTCGGCCCGCCGCCCTCGCGCTCGCGCCAATCATCCCCGTGCGTGCGGTCGAGATAGGCCTCCAGCACCGCGGCCGACTGGGCGTCCTCGCGGCGGCACTCGGCGAGTAGGTCGAGGAGCTGGTCGAGCCCGAGATCGGACAGGCGCCGGCCTTGATAGGCGCCCTCCAGCACCAGCCCGTCCATCTGGCCGCTGCCGTGCTCCAGGGTCATCGCCAGAAACCGGGTGCGGATCGCCGAGGTCCGGCCGCCCGCGCCGCCCCCGGCGGCGCCCGAGGCCACCCCTGGCAGCCCGGCAAGGCCGAGCATGCGCAGCACCTGCTGGATCGCGGGGAGCACCCGCAGCAGATTCACCGCCCGCAGGACCACCGGCACCGCCGCCGCCAGGGCGGCGAAGACCGGGCTCAGCCGCCCCGTGAGGGCCAGCAGCACGATCAGCCCGATCGCTCCGTAAAGGGCTCCGCGCTTGAGGATGAGCGCGACCTGCTGGGGCGGGGTGCGGCGAAACCAGTGCAGGAACCAAAGCACCCCAATAACCAGGGCGCCGAGTACGACCAGCCGGCCGAGCACGGTCAGCCCCGTCCGACACCGCTCGCGAAGACGGCCACGGCGCTCAGCAGGTCACGCAGGGTCTGGGGGCTGGCCGCGTCGAAGGGGCAATAGGCCCCGCCGCTGAGGCGCGCGATCTCGCGGAAGCTCTGCTCCGCCGCCGGGTCGCGACCCTCCTGGAAGACGAACACGGGAAGACCGACCAGCCCCAGCCGCCCAGCGAGCCCGGCGAGCTGATCACGGCCCTCCTCCACGCAGTCGCCGACGAAGACCAGTGCGTTGACCCGCTTGCGCTGCGACTCCTCCCGGGCATGGTCGAGCACCCGCCCGATCTGGGTCAGGCCCGCGGCGCAGTAGACCCGTGACATGCGCTTCAACAGCGCATCCGAATCGGTCAGCCAGGGCGAGGCCTCGAGCTCCAGCAACCCCCTGTAATAGACGAGCTGCACCTCGAGCCCGCCGAGGTCCGCGGTGGCATTGAACATGGCCGCCTGGAGCTGGCTCGCCTGATCCCAGGTCGGCTCGCGGCTCGCAGTGGCATCCATGGCGAAGATCAGCCGCCCCCGCGGGCCCGCCGGGCCGCGGGCCGGGGTCGCCGCCACCTGACGCAGGAAGGCATCGACCTCCGCGCTGGAGGCGGGCCTATCGATGTCCTTACGGCCAGTGCTCATGGTGGACAGGATATCGGGAAAGCCCCTCGGGATTCCAACCGGCCCCAACGGCTTAGCGCGGGACGAGCGCCCCGCCGCGCAGCGCGCCGAAGCGCAGATAGAGCGCCGGCACCACGAGCATATTGAGCGCCGTCGAGGATAAGAGCCCCCAGAGGATGACGATCGCCATCGGGGTCTGGATCTCGCTGCCGGGCTCGCCGCCGGCCAGCGCCAGCGGGACCAGGGCGAGACCGGCGGACAGTGCCGTCATCAGGATCGGCGAGAGCCGCTCCATAGCCCCGCGCTCGACCGCCTCGCGGAAGTCGCTCACGCCCTCCTCCTCGATCAGGTGGCGGATATGAGCGACCAGCATGACGCCGTTGCGCGTGGCGATGCCGAACAGGGCGATGAACCCGACCAGCGAGGCGACCGAGACCACCGCACCGCTCGCGAAGACCCCGGCCACCCCGCCGATGAGTGCGAGCGGCAGGTTGAGCATCACCAGCGCCGCATCGCGCCCCGAGCGGAAAGCGACGGTGAGGAGCAGGAAGATCCCGACCACCACCAGGGCGCCCAGGATCAACAGGGTGCGGCTCGCCTGCTCCGCGCTCTCGAACTGGCCGCCGTACTCCACGCGGTAGCCGGGGGGGAGCCGGACCTCGGCGGCGACGGCGGCGCGAATGTCCTCCACCACCGAGCGCAGGTCGCGCCCGGCCACGTTGGCGGAGGCCACGATCTTGCGCTGGACGTTCTCCCGGCTCACCGTGTTCGGCCCGCGGTCGCGGCGCACCTCGGCTAGGGCATGCAGCGGCAGGCGGGCACCGGATGGCGTCGTGATCAGGGTCTCGCGCACCGCCTCGATGTCCTCACGCACGGCGTCGGGATAGCGCAGGACGAGATCGAAGCTGGTCTGCCCCTCGAGCACCCGGTCGAGGGTGCGGCCGTAGAAGGCGGTCTCGATGGCCTCCGAGAGATCGCGCACCCGCAGGCCGTGCTGGGCGACGACCTCGCGCCGCACCGCGACGGTGACGAAGGGGATATCGGCCTGCTGCTCGACCATGAGGTCGACCACCCCCGGAATCTGCTTCATCCGCGCCTCGATCTCGCGGGCCAGTCGTCGCAGCTCGTAGAGGTCGTCGCCGAAGAGCTTCACCGCGATCCCGGCGCGGGTGCCCGAGAGCATGTGGTCGATGCGGTGGGAGATCGGCTGACCGATGGCGACCGACATGCCGGGGACCGCGGCGAGTCGCTCGCGCAGCTCGCCGAGCACGCGCTCCATGTCTCGGCCGCGCGCCAGCTCCAGGGTCACCTCGATCTCCGTGCTGTTCACCTCCTGGCTGTGCTCGGCGAGCTCGGAGCGCCCGGTGCGCCGCGCGGTGCCGACCACCTCCGGCTGGGCGAGCAGGGCCTCCTCGAGCTGCCGGGCCAGGGCGTCGGACTGGGCGAGCGATGTCCCCGGCGGGGTGGTGGCGAGGATGGTCAGGCTCCCCTCGTTGAACGGGGGCAGAAAGCCCTGGCCCGCCTGGGCGAGCGCCATCAGGGCTAGGACGAGGAGCGCGACGGCGGTGGCGGTGAGGGCCCGCCAGCGCGGCAGGGTGCGGGCGAGCAGCGGTGCATAGAGGCCTTTGAGCCAGCGGACCAGCGGCGGCTCCCGTCCCGAGCGGACCGCACGCGAGCGCGGCAGCAGCCAATAGCTCAGCACCGGGGTGACGGTGATCGCGACCAGCAACGAGGCCGCCAGCGCGACCACGTAGGCGAGCCCCAGGGGCTGCAGCAGGCGCCCCTCGACCCCGGAGAGGAAGAAGAGCGGCAGAAACACCAGGATGATGATCAGGGTCGCGAAGACGATCGACGACTGGATCTCGTGGGTGGCGTCCAACACCACCCGCAGCGCGCCGCGCCGGTCCTCCGCGGCGCGCGCCGCGTCGTCGCGCAGTCGCCGGGTGATGTTCTCCACACCGATGATGGCGTCGTCCACCAGGGCGCCGACCGCGATGGCCATGCCCCCCAGGGTCATGGTGTTGATGCTGGCGCCCATGGCCTCGAGGACCAGGACCGCCGCGAGCAGCGCGAGCGGGATCGCCAGCACGGTGATCGCCGTGGCCGACAGGCTCATGAGGAAGGCAAGCACGACCACCACCACCAGCAGGGCACCGTCGCGCAGTGCGGTCTCGACATTGGCGACCGCGAGCTGGATGAAGTCGGCCTGACGGAAGAGCCGGGTCTCGATCACCATCCCGGCGGGCAGCCCCGCCTGGAGCTCGACGAGCACGGCGTCGAGCCGTTCGGTGAGCGCCAGGGTGTTCGCGCCTGGCTGCTTCTGGATCGCCAGCACCACCGCCGGGTGGCCGTTGGCCGAGGCCTCGCCGCGCTTGATGGCGGGCCCGACGCGCACCTCGGCGAGGTCGGCGATACGCACCGGCACCCCGCCGCGGCGATCGACCAGGGTCGCGGCGATCTCGTCGGCGCTGTGCACCCGCCCGAGCCCGTAGATCAGCGACTCACGCCCGTGCTCCACCAGGAAGCCGGCCGAGGTGTTCTCGTTGGTCTCCCGCAGCGCCCGGGCCACCTGGTCGAGTCCGACGCGGTAGTCGGCGAGCTTCACCGGGTCTACCAGCACCTGGTACTGGCGGGTGTCGCCCCCGGTGGGGACCACCTGGGCGACGCCGGGCACCGCAAGCAACTGCCGGCGCAGCCCCCAATCGGCCAGGGTCTTGAGCGTCATGGCGTCGTGGTGCTCCGAGCGCAGCGCGACATACATGATCTCGCCCATGATCGAGGTCACCGGCGCCAGCACCGGTGCCGGGACCTCCGGCGGCAATGCCGCGCGGGCGTCCTGCAGCTTCTCGGTGACGATCTGACGGGCGCGGTAGATGTCCGTCCCCCACTCGAGCTCCACCCAGACGATCGCCGAGCCGATCCCCGTCGATGAGCGGATACGGCGCACGCCGGAGGCGCCGTTCAGCGCCGTTTCGATGGGGATGGTGACCAAGGTCTCGATCTCGGTCGGCGCGAGCCCCGGCGCCTCGGCCAGGACGGTGACCGTCGGCGCGGTGAGGTCGGGAAAGACGTCCACCGGCATCTCCAGCGCCCGATGGACGCCATAGCCAAGCAGCAGCGCGGCGGCGGCCAGCACGAAGAGCCGGTCCCTGAGTGACCAACGGATGAGGGCGGCGATCATGCGCGTCTCCCTCAGTGGTGGTGGCCGTGCCCGGGATCGGCCGGGGTGCCGGCGGCCAGGTGCACCAGGTAGGCGCCGCGGCTGACCACACGCTCGCCGGCGGCGAGACCCTCCTCGATCGCGACGTACTCCCCATCCCGCAATCCGGTGCGGACCAACCGGCGCTCGAAGCGCTCGCCCTCGATCTGGACGTAGACGATCTCGGCGCCGGCGTCGTTGACCAGCGCGGTCACCGGGACGGCCAGGGTGTCGCGCTCCTCGCCGGTGAGCACCCGGGCGGTCACCGAGAGCCCCACCCGCAGACGGGGGTCGGGCCTGCGGAACTCGAAGATCACGGGCAGGGTGCGGCTCTCGGCGTCCACCATCGACCCGAAGGCCACCAGGCGAGCGCCGGTCTCGGGGGTGACCTCGAAGACACCGTCGAAGCCCGGCACCCGGAACCAGGCCCCCAGGGGATGGAGGATGCGCCCGATGTCGGACTCGGCGACACGCGCCTCGGGCCACAGCCGCTCGGGGTTGACCAGGTGGAACAGGCGGTCTCCCTCCTCGACGAAGGCCCCCGGCGCGACCTCGACCCGCGCCACCACCGCCCTGATGGGTGCGCGCACGGGAACCCCGGCGGCCTCGCCCTCCTCGGTGCGCTGGACCTGCGCCAGCCGTCGGCGCGCGGCGGTGAGCTCGGCCTCCGCCACCTCCGCCGCGCTGCGCGCTTCGAGCACGTCGCGGTAGGGGATTGAACGGTCTCGCCAGAGGGCATCGAGCCGCTCGCGCTCCTGCCGGGTGAGGTCGCGCAGCGAGGCGGCCCGGGTGACCGCGAGCTCCAGCCCCGCGATGTCGCTCTCCCCACCGAGCTTGGGGACGAGATAGGCGATGACCTGGCCCACCTCAACCGCGAGGCCGGTGTACGGGAATCCCTCCGGCGGCGGCACCAGGTGGCCGTCGATGGGCGTGGTGACATGGGCCTCGCCGTCGGCGCTAGCACGCAGTACACCGGTGGCCGGAACCGAGCCGCGCAATCGCCGCCGCTCGACCGGCGCGGTGGCGAAGTCCGCCCGCCACTGCTGCTCCTTGAGCAGGACGACGCCTGGGTCGGCGGGCGCCTGGGTCTCGCCCGCGGCGCGCAGAGCGCTCGCCGCGTCCGGGTGGACCGGCAGGACACCCAGCTCGTGGGTCACCGCGAGGCCGGGGGCGTCGAACTCGATTCGCACCTCACGCGGCGCCGCCAGCGCCGGCCGCACCAGGACCCGGTATAGCCCCGGCCGAGCCGGTGCCGGACTGGTGAAGCGCTCCTCAGGCGCGCCGCCACCCGAGAAGCGCACCCCCACCGAGCCCGCATCGAGCGGGCGGAAGTCACCGAGACGGGTGAGGTGGACCAGCACCTCCGCCGGCTCCCCAGCGACCAGGGGCGGGAGCTCGGCGAAGAGCTCGGTGCGGTCGGTGAAGTGGGTGACCGCCGTCGGTTCGGGATAATGCTCGTGCGCCGGGTCGTCGTCGTGAGGGTGGACGCCCCCGAGCAGGCCGATGACCCAGTCCTGCAAGCGGTGCCACCAATCCCCGTGGGCATGTCCCCCGTCGTGGCCCGGCGCGTGGTCGTGCCCTTGGTCTGGGTCCTGACCCGAGACCTGCTGCTGACCTTTGCCCTGGTCGTGGTCTGACCCGTGATCGTGATCGTGATCGTGGTCGTGGTCGTGGTCGTGGTCGTGATCAGGATCTTGGTCGGAATGCTCGACCTCGACCGGCACCGCCTTCGCTTGAGCCCCAAAGGCGGCGGCCTGATCCTGGTCCCCGGCCAAAGGGAGGTGGACCAGCATGAACAAGGCGCCGGCGCCAATCAGCGCACGGCCGGTAACGGCAGATCTCAGACGCATGGCCCTAAGCTCCCCTGGCAATCAACCCATGGCGCCCCGATGCCCTGGGGACGCCGCCGAACTGGGCTAAAGGGCGTACCTTGGGGGTCGGACGGGAGGCGGCGGGATGTGGGAGTGGCTCGGGCCGGAGTCGCCGGCGCGCGGCGTGCCCATGTGGGGGAAGAAGAGTCCGGGCTGGTCGGCAAGAACGCCGAGCAGATGGGCGCTCGCGTGACAGCCGTGGTCGCATCCTTGCGCGTCCTCGGCATCGGCGCCCCGATCGTCCGGGGCGGACCAAGCGTGGTCGTGCCCCTCGCCGTGCTGCGCGTGCCAAGGCACGCCGGCCGCGAGCGCATGCGCGGTCAACCCAAGGTGACCGATCAGCACCAACAGCAGCACCAGGACGCGCACCGCCCGAGGCGCCGCCGAGTGGCTGGTGCCCTTTGGGGCCGGCGGTCGATCGTGGCCAGCGTGGCGAGCGGTCATGCGCGGAGCCTAGCAGAATCGGCCGTCGCGAACGACACGCAAGCGCATGGCCCTCCCGCGTGCGTCACGGGCATTGCCCGCCGCGGGCGTCACGCCTAGCATCGGGGACAGATCTCAACCAGCGCACAGGCGCTACGGAGGTTGCCGATGACCGATGTTTCCTGGGACGCCCCACCCAACGTGCGGCAAGACTACAACGATACCTGCTGGGCGGCGGTGATGGAGTCCTTCTGCGCCGCCTCCCCCGGCCGGCCCAAGGTCACGCAGGACGAGATCGTCGAGCAGTTCGGCAAGTACTGCTATTCCAGCACCGACGGCACCATGACGCGCCGCGGGCTGCACATCCTGTTCGGCGATAAGCGCTTCGGCCTCAAGGTCATGGAGGTCGCCCCCAACGCGTTCAGCGCGCTGCTGGTGTCACAGAAGCTCGGCCATGGTCTGGTCCCCATCGGCTATTGGGAGCGGAGGATCTCGGGCTGGCACGTCGGCCTGATCTACGGGATCTCGGGGGGCACGGTCCACTACCACAACCCCGACTTTTCGAACGGGGGGCGGCTGACGGACCCCGTGAGTCACTTCTGCCCGTCCGGAAAGGGCAATCTGGTCCTCGCCTGGCGGGCCTGGTAGCCGTCGCGGCGAGGCTGATCGGTCCCGCGCTTCGCCGACAGCCGGGCACCGCCCGGCCGTCACCGCTCGGCCGCGACAGTCCCTGTCGGTCCGGTCGGGCAGCCTTGATCCGGCCACACACCGATGAACCGGCTGACCACGAGGGTCGGCTCGCTGCCCTCGCCGTCGCGCTTCGGGCGCTCGACGAGCTGGCCTTCGAAGGTGGTGTGAAGCGGTCCTCCGGGCTCGCGCGCCGCGGCGAGGTAGGCGCGCTCGACGCTCGGCCAGTCGCCCTCGAAGGCGACCGGATACCGGCGACCGGTGAGGCACTCGGTGAAGCTGGCGGCATCGGCCAGGTAGCGCAGCTCGCCGCCGAAGAAGGTGGCAAGCTCGGTGGGCGTGAGGGTTCCGTCGCTCCGCAGGTCGTGGGCGAGGGGCGACTCGATCGGCTTGCCCGGCAGATCGAGCTGGCGCAGCTCGTCGGGCCCGACGACCCCGAACCGCAGGGGCATCTCGGCGCCGCCGGCGAGGATCAGGGCGCGGCGGGCGGGCTCGAAGCGCCAGCGGCCGAGGTCGTCACGCACCAGCCCGCGCCCCAGCCACTCCCGGCGCAGGTGAAAGACCTCGTCCGGCCAGAGGTCGAGGTGGTGACGCACACCCGGGCAGTCCGCGCAGGTCAGGACCCCGCGGAAGCTGGCCGGCAGGCGCAGGCCGTGCGGGGTGCCGACCCCGCGCATCGGGATCTCCACCGTGTCCGGGTGGCCGCCGCTGATCACCGGGTGGAAGCTGTCGGAGGTGAGCGGCAGCCGTCCGTCGAGGGTGATCCGTGCACGCACGGCGTAACGCCCGCGCGGGTCCAGGCGCGCCGGATCTTAGGGGATGGAGAAGGCGTAGGGCGAACCCGAGCCGGCGTCGAGGCTCACACGACCTAAGACCTCGGCGGGGGCATCGGCACGGGAGACGTCTTCAAGCGTGGCCTCGAACACGGCGCCGGGCAGCAGCGCAATCCGCTCGCGGTAGAAGGCGCAGCCCCGCACGCTCGCCTCGGCCGCCCGCTGCGGCGATCGGGGCCGTCATCAAAAGGGCCGCGAGCACACTCAGCCATCGCTTCATGAGCTGACCTTCATTGGTGCTGGATCCGGCGCGATCCGGTGAGCCCATGAGCCCGCGGCAGCGAGCGGACCGCCCCTGCCCCGCTCGCCGGCGCCGGCGCCGGCGCGGGGACGCCGACGCCGTGGAAAGGGCCGCTACTTGGCCGGCGGCTGGCCCTGCTGCTGCATCTGGCGCGCCTGCTCCAACATCTTACGGAAGAAGGCCTCGACCTCATCGCGTGTGGCGAAGCCGTCGCCGCCGGTGTCCATCTGGTTGAAGCCCTCGACGCTCGGCTGCATGGCCTCGGCCCGCGCCACCTTGCCGTCGCCGTTCTTGTCGAGCTCCTTGATGAAGGTCTCGCCGGGATCGGGCATACCCCGCTCCTTCATCTTTTGTCGCACCTCGGCCGGCACCTCGGCCGCGAACGCCTTGCTGAACTCGTCGGAGGTGATGAAGCCGTCGCCGTCGGCGTCGAGCTGCTTGAAGCGCGCCTCCTGGGGGGCGAGCGCCTCCGCCTGGCTGACCTTGCCGTCACCATCGGTGTCGTGCTGTTGGATGAATGACTCGGCCGGATTGACGGACGCCGCCTGCTCCGCGGGCGGCTGGGCGGCCTCCGCCGACACGATGGCGCCGCCGAGCAGGGCGGCGAGTGCGAGGGAAAGGGCGCTGTCCTTGGTGTGACTCATTGAGATGACTCCACAGTGAAGTTGTGCGGTTCTCGCGGTGGTCTCGACGGTGCCGTTCGACCAGCGGTCGGGACCGGCCGATCCGGCGGAGCAAGACGGGCAAGTACGCGCCGGAAGGCCGCCGAGCAACCCGCGCGCAGGTTAGAGGCTGCCGCGGTAGGTTGCAAACCCCCGGGGCCGCCATCGTCGCACGGCCTCGGCGCTCGGGCGCTGCTCGGCCGCCGGGCTCATCGGCCCTGAAGCAGCCACAGCCGCAGCGCGTTGCGCAGCTCCGGGCGCCGCGGACCCGGCTCCCCAGCGGCGGCCATCTCGGCCAGCATTCGATCGATGAACGCCGAGGCTTCGAACCAGTCGTCCAGCTCCCTCCCGGGACCGAAGCCGCGGCGCTCGGCGCGGTAATAGGCCGCCACCGCGATCATCTCGTGACGCGCAGCCGGGGAGACCGCGATTCGGACGGTATCGCGGGCGTCCTTGGTCGCGGTTTCATTCATCGATCACTGCCTCGACTTTCCGCTCGGGGCCTGGCAGGCGCGGCTGCGGAGACCGGGCACCGCGCCGGGGGGTCACCGCCGGCCAGCTCATGCGCCGACCCGTGGACATCGTTAGGGCGCGACACAAATCCTGTGGCGATTGACGGCAATGGCGTTGTGATAGCATCGCGACTCCACCGACCGGGAGGCGGCAGCGCCTCACGATTCGTGACCCAATGAAGGAGCAGCCCATGCCCGAGCCCATGCCCTCGGTGATCCAGCGACTCTCGATTGCCTTGGCGAGCTTCTGGCGCGCCCTGGTCGACCCCCAATTCGCGGCCGCAGTCGCGCGCCTGCGGGCGGGGCGGCCAGCCGAGCTGGCCCCCGCACGCCCCGAGCCACCGCACCTGCAAGCGGCCGAGCCGAACGCCGCGCTCCAGTTGCTCGGACTACTCCAGGAGGAGGGGCGCTTGATCGACTTCCTGCAAGAAGGCGTCGCCCGCTACTCCGACGCCGAGATCGGTGCCGCGGCGC
Organism: Chromatiaceae bacterium; assembly: GCA_025458165.1. GTDB lineage: Bacteria > Pseudomonadota > Gammaproteobacteria > Chromatiales > Chromatiaceae > JALOTB01. Next base: position 51,406 of record JALOTB010000053.1, read on the forward strand.
GCGTGGTTCACGAGGGTTGCAAGAAGACCCTCGCGCAACACTTCACCGTCGCGGCCGTGCGCAGCGAGCCGGAGGGGACCCGGGTCACCCTGAGCGAGGGCTTCGACTCCGCGGCCGTGCGGCTCACCGGCAACGTCGTCGGCCAGCCGCCGTTCAACGGGAGCCTCAGGCACAAGGGCTGGCGGGTCACCGAGGTCCGGCTGCCGCAGGTCGCATCGGGGCACGACCTCGCTATTCTAGCCCCCGCGGAGGTGGAGCTGTGAGCGAGCCGCGCTACGCCGTTGGCATCGATCTCGGGACCACGCACTGTGCCCTGTCCTACGTCGACCTCGCGCGCAGCCAGGGCGACGAGGTCGCCCAGGAGCTGATGGGGGTGCCCCAGCTCACCGCCCCCGGCGCGGTGGAGGAGCGGCCGCTGCTGCCCTCCTTTCTTTATGTCCCCCACCCCGACGAGATTGCGGCGGGCGACCTGACGCTGCCCTGGGCCGCCGAGCCCGGAGTCATCCTCGGCGAGCTCGCCCGCACCATCGGGGCGCGAACGCCGATCCGGCTGGTCTCCAGCGCCAAGAGCTGGCTCTGTCACCCGGGGGTCGATCGGCGCGCCGCGATCCTCCCCGCCGGGGCGCCCGAGGACGAGGTCCCGCGGCTGTCGCCGTACGAGGCCTCGGTCCGCTACCTCGCACACCTGCGCGACGCCTGGAACCACGCCCACCCCGATGCCGAGCTCGCGGCGCAGGAGGTCACGGTGACCGTGCCCGCCTCGTTCGATCCCGCCGCGCGCGAGCTGACCGCCGAGGCGGCCCAGGCCGTCGGCTTCCAGCGGCTGGTGCTCCTGGAGGAGCCGCAAGCGGCCCTCTACAGTTGGATCCACGAGAGCGGCGGGGAGTGGCGCAAGCAGGTGCGCGTCGGCGACCGCATCCTGGTCATCGATGTCGGCGGCGGCACCACCGACCTCTCGCTGATCGCCGTCACCGAGCGCGAGGGGTCGCTGGAGCTTACCCGCGTGGCGGTGGGCGACCACATCCTGCTCGGCGGCGATAACATGGACCTCGCGCTCGCACACGTCGTCAAGGCCAAGCTGAGCGCCGAGGGCAAGGCCCTCGACGCCTGGCAGGTGCAGGCACTCACCCACGGCTGCCGCCACGCCAAGGAGGCCCTGCTCGCCGACCCGACGATCGAGTCCATTCCGGTGGTGGTGCCGAGCCGCGGCACCCGGCTCATCGGCGGCACCCTGCGCACCGAGCTCCGCCGCGAGGAGGTGACGCGGACCCTGGTCGACGGCTTCTTCCCCGAGATCCCGGCCGACGCCCGGCCGGCCACTCGCGCCCGCGGTGCGCTCACGCAGCTCGGGCTGCCCTACGCCCAGGACCCGGCGGTCACCCGGCACCTCGCCGCCTTCCTCGGCGCCCAGGCCGGGGCGACCGCTGACCTGCCGGGCTTCGCGGAGGCCGCCGTCGGCCGCTTCCTGCACCCGACCGCGGTACTTTTCAACGGCGGCGTCTTCAAGGCGGGTGTATTGGCCGATCGCGTGCTCCAGGTCATCAACGACTGGCTCGCCAGCGACGGCGCGCCGCCCGCCCGGCTGCTCGAAGGCGCCGATCTGGATCTTTCGGTCGCGCGCGGGGCCGCTTACTACGGCTATGTCCGCCGCGGCGGCGGGGTGCGCATCCGCGGCGGCACCGCCCGCTCCTACTACGTCGGGGTGGAGAGCGCGATGCCGGCGGTCCCCGGGCTGGAACCCCCCATCCAGGCCCTGTGTCTGGCCCCCTTCGGGATGGAGGAAGGGAGCGAGGCGGAGATCCCGCCCCAGGAGTTCGGACTGGTCGTCGGCGAGCCGGTGCGGTTTCGCTTCTTTGGGTCCTCGGTGCGGCGCGACGACCAGGTGGGCGTGCTGCTGGAGGACTGGCCTCCCGAAGAGCTCGAAGAGCTGGAGGAGATCCAGGCGACCCTCCCCGCGGAAGGCCGCACCCCGGGCGAGGTGGTCCCGGTGCACCTGCGTGCCTCGGTGACTGAGGTCGGCACCCTGCGACTGGAGGCCGTGCCCCGCACCGGCTCGGAGCGCTGGAAGGTGGAGCTCAACGTGCGCGGCGCCCCCGGCGCCTGAGACCGGCCGTCGCGCGCGGCGATGTCCCGCTACCTCGTCGGCATCGATCTCGGGACGACCCACACGGTAGTCGCCTTTGCCGACGGCGAGGGCCCGGGCAGCCCGACCGAGGTCCTCCCCATCGACCAGTTGGTCGCGCCGGGGGAGGTCGCGGCACGCCCGCTCCTACCCTCCATGCGCTACCACGCAGGCAGCGAGGAGCTGGCCGAGGCCGATCGCGTGCTGCCCTGGGAGTGCGACCCCACGGAAGATCCGGTCTCTGAGGCGGTGGTCGGTGCCCTGGCACAGACCCTGGGGGCCAAGGTCCCCGGCCGGCTGGTGAGCAGCGCCAAGAGCTGGCTGTCACACCCCGGCGTCGACCGCACGGCACCCATCCTCCCTTGGGGCGCGCCCGAGGAGGTCCCGCGCGTCTCGCCCCTGGAGGCCAGCGCCGGCACCCTGCGCCATGTGCGTCACGCCTGGGATCACCGCTTTCCCGGCCATGCGCTCGCGCTCCAGGAGATCGTGCTCACCGTCCCCGCCTCGTTCGACGAGGTCGCGCGGCGCCTCACCCTCGACGCCGCGCGGCTGGCCGGCCTGCCGAAGGTGCGCCTGGTCGAGGAGCCGCAGGCCGCCTGTTACGACTGGCTGAGGCGCCATTCGGACAACCTGGACCAGGCCCTCAGCGGGGCCCGCACCCTCTTGGTCTGCGACGTCGGCGGGGGGACCACCGACCTCACCCTGATCCGGGTGGACCGAACCGGCGTCCGGCCGCACCTGACGCGAATCGGCGTCGGCGAGCACCTGATGCTCGGTGGCGACAACATGGACCTGGCGCTCGCCCACCTCGCCGAGCGGCGGCTCGCACACACCGGCAGCCGGCTCGGCGCGGCGGAGCTCGCCCAGCTCGTCCAGCAGTGCCGCGGCGCCAAGGAGCGGCTGCTGGCGCGCGACGCACCTGAGAGCGCGCCGGTGACCGTCCTCGGCGCGGGCGCCCGTCTGATCGGCGGGGCGCGCTCCGCGGCGCTCAGCCGCGACGAGGTCGAGCAGCTCGTGGTCGACGGGTTCTTCCCCGAGACCGGCCCCGATGAGCGGCCCCAGCGTCGGCGTGCCGGGATCGTCGAGCTCGGGCTCGCCTACGCCGCCGACCCGGCCGTTACCCGCCACCTGGCCGCCTTCCTCGCCGATCATGCCCAGGCCCTCGGTGGCGATCAGCAGTCCCCGAGTGACCGTCCCCCGATGCCCGACGCCGTCCTCCTCAACGGCGGCGTGTTCCACGCCGAGGCCCTCACGGACCGGCTGCTGGGCGTGCTCGGGGCCTGGCGCGGCGAGCCGCTGCGGCGCCTGCACAACGACCAACCCGATCTCGCCGTCGCGCGCGGTGCCGTGGCCTACGCGCTGGCGCGGCGCGGTCAAGGGGCGCGGATCGGCGGCGGCTCGGCGCGCGCCCTGCTCCTGCGGGTGGATGCGCGAGCAGGCGAGCCCCAGCGCGCGGTCTGCCTGCTGCCGGGCGGGTCCGAAGAAGGGCAGGAGCAGCGCCTGAGCGACCGGGTGTTCGCCCTGCGCCTGGGCCAGCCGGTGCAGTTCGGTCTGCTCGCCGGCGCCGGCGGCCGCAGCTACCGGCTCGGCGAGCTGGTCGACGCCGACGACGCCCACCTCCACACCCTGCCCCCGCTCGCCACCGTCCTCGATGCCGTGAGCGATGGGGACGGGTGCGCCCGCGAGGTCGAGGTCCAGCTCGCCGCCATGCTCACCGACGTCGGCACCCTGGAGATCGACTGCGTCGCCACGGGGGCGTCCGACCAGCGCTGGCGCATGGAGTTTGCCCTGCGCGGTCAGACCGCGCAGACCTCGGCGCCCGCCGCACCCCTGCTCCCTGCCGGCTTCCCCCAGGCAGCGGGGCGCGTCGGGCGGGTCTACGGCGCCAAGGTCGCCGGCGCGGGTCCGGAGGACGCCAAGACCTTGCTGCGTGACCTCGAGCGGCTGCTCGGCCGGCGCGGTGACTGGGAGACCGCGGTGCTCCGCGAGCTCTTCGCGGTGCTCTGGGACGGGGTGAAGCGCCGACGCCGGTCCGCCGATCACGAGCGGCTGTGGTTCAACCTCGCGGGCTTCTGCCTGCGCCCGGGCTACGGTGCTCCCCTCGACGACTGGCGTGTCCACCAGCTCTGGTCGGTCTACGGCCAGGGCGTCCAGTACCGGGACGACGCGCGCAACTGGGCGGAGTGGTGGACGCTTTGGCGGCGCGTCGCCGGCGGCCTGGACAGGTCCCAGCAGCTCCGGCTGCTGGACGAGATCGAGGGCCGGCTCGGCCCCGGGCAGCGGGGCTCCAAAGGGGCGAAGACGGCGGCCCAGGACGACCTGATCCGGCTCGCCGCGAGCCTGGAGCGGCTGCCCGCGGAGCGCAAGGCTCGCCTGGGCGAGTGGCTGCTCAGGGCGGTGCGGCCCGCCGCCGACTCGGCGCCGCGGGTCTGGGCGCTGGGCCGGCTCGGGGCACGAGTCCCGCTGCACGGCGGGCTCCACGACGTCGTCGCTCGGGGCGTCGCCCAGGATTGGCTCGAACGGCTCCTTGCGCTCGACTGGCGGAGCCTGCAGCCGGCGGCCCTGGCCGCCGCCCAGTTGGCGCGCCTGAGCGGCGACCGCGAGCGCGATCTCGACCCCGAGGTCCGCGACCGGGTCGTCCAGCGCCTGCAGAAGGAGAAGGCACCAGCGAAGTGGGTGCAGATGGTGCAGACCCTGACCGAGCTCGACAGCAGCGACGAGTCGCTGCTCTTCGGCGAGTCCCTGCCGCCCGGGCTGCGACTCATCGGCTGATCGGCAGACAAACCCCGAGGGAGACAGATCGAGATGAGCGAGCACGACCACGGCATGCTGGGGCAGGGATCGGGGCTCGGCCTTCCCGATCCGGCCGAGCTCGGCATCGAGGACTGGGTGGTCAGCGCCGTGCTCTGGCTCAAGCTCGGGGTGGAGGCGACCGGGGCGGTCGTGATCGGCATTGGCATGGTGGTCGCCAGTGTCCAGTTCGTGCGCACCCTCTGGTCATCCGGGATGCGGGACTACAACCCGGTGCGCCTCACCCTCGCCCGCCATCTCGCCCTAGCGCTCGAGTTCCAGCTCGGCGCGGACATCCTCGGCACCGCGGTGGCCCCGAGCTGGGACCAGATCGGCAAGCTGGCCGCCATCGCCGTGATCCGAACCGCGCTGAACTACTTCCTGATGCGCGAGATCCGCGAGGAGCAGCGGGCGGAGGGCGGTGGTGAACCGCCGCGCCCGGGATAACCCCGCGCGACGGGCGGCTACCAGACTGCCGGACAGGCATCGGCCAGGACGACGCGCCGACCCTCGTGCTCAACGGCCGGGGCCCGTGCCGCGCCGCACCGAGCCTGCGCCGAACCGTTCGCGGATCGCATCGAGCGTCTCATCCAGGCGCTCCGCGCGCGGCTGGGGCGCCAGCGGCTCAGCGGCGAAGAGGTCCGGCTGCTCGGGCGTTCCCTCGGCCCAGCCGGAGAGCCCCAGGCCAATCAGTCGCACCGGCCGGCCCGCCCAGGGCTCGGCCTGGTAGAGCGCCCAGGCGGCGCCGAAGAGCTCGGTGTCGCTCGCGGTCGGCACCGGTAGGGTCCGCGAGCGGGTGTGGGTCTCGAAGGGGTGCAAGCGGATCTTGAGCCTGACCACCCGCCCCTGGTAGCCACCGTGACGGGCCAGGAAACCGACCTCCTGCGCGGCCCAGCGCAGGGTCTCGCGCAAGACCGTTGGGTCGGTGACATCCTCGCCGAAGGTGCTCTCCTTGGAGATCGACTGGCGGGCGCGCTCGGGGTAGACCTCGTCGTCGGCAATGCCGCGGGCCTGCTGATAGATCGCGGTCCCCGCCTGGGCCCCAAGGTGGCGTCGCAGCGCCTCCAGCGGGAGCGCGCGCAGGGCCCCGACAGTCTTGAGCCCCAGTCGCTGCAGGCGCGGCGCGGTCTTGACACCGAGCCCGCGCAGCACGGTGAGCGGCATGGGGTCGAGAAACGCGCTCACCTGCTCGGGGCTCACCACGGTGAGCCCGTCGGGCTTCCTCGCCTCGGAGGCCAGCTTGGCGATCAGCCGGTTGGGTCCGATGCCGACCGAGGCGGTGAGCCCGACCGCGGCCTGGATCGCGTCCTTGGCCCGCCGCCCAATCAACTCGGGCGGGCCGATCAGGCGCTCAAGGCCCGACACATCGAGATAGGCCTCGTCGATTGAGACCGGCTCGACCCGCGGGGAGAGGGTCGCGAGCACCGCCATCACCTCCCCGGAGACCGCGGCGTAGCGCGCCATGTCCGGGCGCACGTAGACGGTCTCGGGGGGCAGCCGGCGGGCGGCCTGGGCGATCGGCATCGCCGAGCGCACCCCGTAGCGGCGCGCCTCGTAGGAGCAGGTCGCGACTACCCCGCGCCCGCCCGGGGCGGCGCCGACCACCACTGGCCGCCCGCGCCACTCGGGATGATCGCGCTGCTCGACCGCGGCGTAGAAGGCGTCGAGGTCGAGGTGGAGGATCAGGGGGCTCATGGGTCTCGCGCCGGGGCTCGGGCCCGAACGGCCCGATGGGCCAGTGCCTCGCCGGGCAGGGCCGGGGCGCGCCGATCGTAGCCGCGGGCCGGACCACCGCGATGCGCGTGACCTTGGGGCCGATCAAGGCGCAGCGGCTCGACACCACCGAGCTTGCTGACCCCTTCGTTGGCGAGAAGCAGACGCATCCTCCTCGCAGAATCCAAGCTGTGCTGGTCGTCACGGACGCCGGCGGCGCCCTCTGGGATCCTCCTCCGCGGCCGTTGGCACCGCCGGGGGACCTGGCCTGTGATCAACGAACCGCGGCGGTCCACGGTGTGCTTCGAGACCGTCATGGAGAGTAAAGCTTGCACCTCCTGATCGTCGATGACTGCGGCGACACACGCCGGCTGATCAGACGGCTGCTCGCGGGCGAGGGGTTTACCCTGATCTCCGAGGCCGAGTCCGCCGAGTCGGCCTTTGCACGCCTGGGACTCGAGCAGCCCCTGTGCCGGCCTTGGCCGCCCGTCGACCTGATCCTGCTCGATATCGGCCTGCCGGGCATCGACGGGGTGGAGGCCTGCCGTCGGGTCAAGGCCGACGCCCGATTTGCCGACACCCTGGCGGTCATGGTGACGGCCAGGGGCGATGACGACTGCCTGCAGAAATCCTTCGAGGCGGGGGCCGCCGACTACATCACCAAACCGATCCGCCGTGTCGAGCTCATCGCGCGGCTGCGCGCCCTGCGCGCCCTCAAGGCCGAGATGGACGCACGCCGGGCGCGCGAGGCCGAGCTCCTGCGGCTGAAGGCGGCGCTGGAGCAGGCCAACCAGGCGCTGGCGCGGCTCGCCGCCCGCGATGGCCTCACCGGGGTGGCGAATCGACGCAGCTTCGACGCCAACCTGCTGCGGGAGTGGGAGCGGGCGCGACGCTCCGGCCGTCCACTGACACTGTTGCTGACCGACGTGGATTCCTTCAAGGCCTACAACGACGACCAGGGACACCAGGCCGGCGACACCGCGTTGATCACTGTCGCCGAGGCCCTGCAGCAGGCCGCTGCGCGCAGCACGGATCTGGTCGCGCGCTACGGCGGGGAGGAGTTCGCCGTGATCTTGCCCGAGACCCCGCCCGAGGCCGGACACATGATGGCCGAACGCCTGCGCCAATGGGTGAGCGCGCTGCACATCCCCCACGCCTGCTCCCCGATCGCCCCCTGGTTGACGATCAGCATCGGGGTCGCGACCTTAGTGCCAGGCCCGGGTGACCCCCCGGAGCTGTTGCTCGAGCAGGCCGATCGCGCCCTCTACCAGGCGAAGGCGGCCGGACGCAATCGGGTGGTGCACTTTGCCGAGGTCTCGGTCAACGGTAAGGCGATCGCCCTCGCCTGCCCTTGAGGAGATCTCGGACCAGTCACGTTCCCCTTGAGACACCTGGTCAAAAGACCTGGCGGAGGCTGAGACCGACCAGATAGGTCGTACCGGGTGCCGGCGCGTAGTAGCGATCGTTGGCGTCGTTGACGATCACCGCGCCGATGTAATCGTCCCCCAGCAGATTGTCGACGCGGGCAAAGGCGGCCAGCCCTAGACCGCCCCAACGCCGCTCGACACCGGCGCGCAGCGACAGGGTCCAGAAGCCGTCCGCCGACTCGGTGTTGCGGTCGTTGACGCGCACCTCGCCCTGCCCGTAGAGCTCCACCGCCGCATTGAGGCCGGAGCGCGGATGCTCGTAGGCGAGCTCGCCGAACAGGGTGTAGGGTGCGACCCCCGGGATGCGGCTGCCAGACTCGACCGGAGCGGCATTGAGCAAGGGCCCGCCGTCCGCCGTCGGAACTGTCCGGCAGGGGATCCCGGTGCAGGCGAGAAACCCCTGGGTCCAGCGCGCATCGAGCCAGGTCGCGACCAGCAGACCGCTGAAGCCGGCGCCGAGCGGCCCCTTAACCCGTAGCTCGGCGCCGCGGCGGCGCGAGGCCGGCGCGTTCTGATAGCTGGCGCGTCCGCCCTGGTTGGTCGCGACCGCCACCTCGTCCTCGCTGTCGATCTGGAACAAGGCCAGCGACAGACGCCCGCCGTCGCCGAGGCGTAGCTTGCTCCCGATCTCCCACTGCCAGCTCGTCGCGGCGCGCAGTCCGAGGTTGAGCCCGCTGGTGCCGTCTGGCCGATAGGCCAGCTCGGTCAGGGTCGGGGTCTCGAAGCCGCGGCCGAGGTTGGCGTAGAGGCTGGCCGCGGGGCTCAGCCGAAAGACCAGCCCCAGGGCGGGGGTCCAGGCGTCGTAGCGGCGCTCGCCGCTGTCGTCCGGATTCTGGCTCGTCGCACTGATGGGGGTGCCGGACCCGCTGCAGGTGCCAGGGACGGGACCGGGCGCGGTGACCCGGCCCGGGGTGCAGATAAACTGATCCGCGGAGGCCAGCTCGATGCGCGTATAACGCAGCCCCGCGGCGAGACCGACCCGCTCGCTGAGATCCCACTGGGTCTGGAGAAATCCGCCCCAGCCGGTGACCCGGTTGTCCTCGTCGCGCTTGAGCGCCCCGCGGCTGCCGAGCCGGTTCTCGTAGCCGCGGCGGTGCTCCCAGCTCTCGTCGAGCTCGGCCCCCAGGGTGACCCGCAGCGGGGCCCCGGCGAGCTCGCCCTCGCGCCTCCACCAGACCCGGCCGCCGGCGAACTCACGGTCGAAGGCGCTCACCCCGCCGGATGCCGTGATCGAGCCCTGAGCGGCGAGGGGGATGGCGAGGTACTGGGTGTTACCCCGGCGCCCGACATAGGCCGTAGCCTCGATGCGGTCGGTGTCGCCCAGCGGCTGATCGAGCACGACCCCGAGCTGATCGTTGTGCAGGCTGCGACGGGTGCGGAAGGCCAGCGCGGCCGGCTGCGCCTGGCGGCGGTCGGCGGCGACCTGCGCCGCGGTGAGCCCAAGCGGGTCCTGGCTGTCGGGTTCGTCGAGCCGATTGGCGAGCAGGGTCAGCCCGCCCTCCCGGGGCAGATCGAGCCTGAGCTTGGCGTTGAGGTGGTCCTTGCGGGCGCGGCTCCAGTCGCGGTAGCCGTCGGTGTCCGCTCGCTGGGCATCGACCAGGGCGCCGAGTGCGCCCCCATCCAAGTCGCGGCCCTCGAGCAAAGGCCCGCCGGCCGTAGTCCCAACGATGGTCGTGCCGTCGCTGCCGGCGAGGACGCGCAGCCGAGCCTCCGGTATCGGCGGCGGGTCTTCCGTGAACACCTGCACCACCCCGCCGGAGTGGTTGCCGTACAGGGCCGAGAAGGCCCCGCGCAGGACCTCGATGCGGGCGGCCGAGCCGAGCGCGAACAGCCCCGGCCCGCCCTGCCCGTCCGGTGTGCTGGCGGGGATGCCGTCAGCGAAGAGCCGCACCCCGCGGGTGCCGAACTGGGCGCGCGCGCCGAAGCCGCGGAGCTGGATCTGCTCCTCCTGAGCGAAGCTGCCGCGGTTTGTGGCCAGCGTACCCGGGACCCGCCGCAGCGCCTCCGAGACCCGCAACCCCGCCTGCTGCTCCTGAATCACCGATGCGTCGATGCGGTCGATCGCCATCGGCAGATCGAAGGGGTCGGCTCCAACTCGGGTAGCGGTCACCACCAGCGTGGGCAGGCTGGTGACGCCCTCGTCCGTCCCGATGTCCAGCACCACCGGCGCCCCTGCGCCACTGTCCAACGTCGCATCGTCTTGGATCTGCGCACCAGCCGCGCCCGCGATCACCGCGAGCAAGACGAACACTGAGACGTCTGGTCGGATAGCTGCCGCCAAGCGAATCCCCTTTCTCCTCGTTCCCAAGCTCTGCTTGGGAACGCGGTGCGCAAAGCTCTGTTGTGCGAATCGTCAGACTCCCGCATCGGCCTCCTCGGCCTCAGTCGACACGGGAAGCAGAGCTTCCAGCATGGGATTCCCAAGCCGAGCTTGGGAACCAGTCCAACGAAAAAGCCCCCCGGATGGGGGGCTACCTACTCGCCGCGGAAGACGACGCATCCGCCTCGCGGCGGACGCGCGCGCGACGGATCCGGTGCTAGTCCCAAGAATAGATATCTGGGTACATCCTGTTGCGATAAATCAAGTTTGGCAACAGGCGAGTGTCGTATGGAAGTCCCTGGTGGTATCGCCAGCCGTTCTTATCCTGATCGTTAAGCACGCCATCATGATTCAGATCCACGGGCAGCGTCTTTACACTCCCGTCCGCCTGCTTCTTCGGCGCCGTAAGGTTTACACCAACATATCCTTCCCAGATATTCCGTACGTGCGTGTAGCCCGCATCGGTTAACAGGTTTGCTGCTCCCACGCTTCGAACGCCGGTGCGGCATAGAGTATAAATCGGCGTATCCTTGTTTGGGATGATTCGCTCGACATACTTCACAAAGTCGGCATCATCTTGAGGAATCTGCACTGGTTGTTTGTTCTCGTCCAGGAGTACCTTCTTGCAGGCGCCGTCGGGCAGCCGATCATCCTCGCAGTACTGGTAGATGTACGGATACGGGACGTTGAGGCTATGCTCGGGATGTCCAGCCTTGTACTCAGGGGTACTCCGCACGTCAAGTATGACCGCCCGAAGCGATGGCCTGCTCCACCGGCCGCGCTTGACTACAGTATTGAGGAAGGCCTCCGCCGGGCTGATTTCGGAATGGTAATAGCCGCACAGACCCGAGCGGTTCTCATAGAACGGGCATGGTGGCTCCTCTCCGAGAGCCGTTGAGGGCAGGGCGCCCCCCAGAGCGGGTATGGTCAGGACGATTGCAGCGACAGTGGCGTTTCGTTTCATCATCGTGGTTGGTCTCCACTCCTCTGGTTCTTACACGAAGGGGCCTGCCGAGAGGCTGGCCCCGTCACATGCTTGATACGCGAATGCTTACCATCTGCGCCAAGCCGCGCGCGAGAATACCGGGCGCAAGCTTCGCGGGCAAGCTCGGGCGCGAGGCCGCGGCCGCACGAGCGGCCGACACGCCTGACGCGCGGGACGCACCACCCCGCGGGGGGACGGCCGAGGGTAAAGACCGCGGCGCGCTAGCGGCGACGAGCCACCCCGCGCGCCGCCTTGGCCGCTGCGCGGAGGCCGGCCCCGGAGGCACTCAGATCGAGGACATCGCCCGGCGCCGGGATCATCGCCTCGATCGCAAGCGTCTCGCGGATCTTGGCCTGGAAGGCCTGCTTTGCCTCGATCTCCCCATGCACGAGACAGACCGCCGGCTGGCCACGGAAACCGCCCAGCCAGCGCAGCAGGTCGGCCTGATCGGCATGGGCAGAAAGCCCGCCGACGGTGTGGACCTGGGCACGGACGCGGTGATCCACGCCGTGGATGCGCACCTGCTCCTCGCGGTTGATTAGGCGCCGGCCGAGGGTGCCGTAGGCCTGGTAGCCGACGATCAGGACATGGCAGCCGGCGCGCCCGAGGTTCTGCTTTAGGTGGTGGACGATCCGCCCGCCGTCGCACATGCCGCTGCCGGCGATGATGATGGCGCCGCTGTGCAGCCGGTTGATCGCCTGCGACTCCTCGACGGTGCGGGTGAGCCGCAGGTTCTGGAGCTGGGGCATCTCGTGCATCCGGCGGCGCAGGCGGGTGGCCTCCTCGTCGTAGAGCTGCGGGTGCTCCCAGTAGATGCGCGTCGTCTCGATCGCCATGGGGCTGTCGAGGAAGATCTCCCAGCGGTCGAGCCCCCACTCCTGGTAGTGCTGGCCGAAGAGATACAGGAGCTCCTGGGTGCGGCCGACCGCGAAGGCGGGGATGAGCAGGTTTCCCTTGTCGTGGCGGGCGCTGGCGATGATCTCGCCGATCTCGCGGATGGTCGCCGCGCGGTCGCGGTGGCAGCGGTCGCCGTAGGTGCTCTCCATGAGTACCAGGTCGGCATGGTCGATGCTCGCGGGGTCGTGCAGGATGGGCGAGTCGTACTGGCCGATGTCGCCGGAGTAGACCAGCGTGCCGACCTCACCGCGATGCTGGAGCTCGATCTCCACCAGGGCCGACCCCAGGATGTGGCCGGCATCGACGAGGCGCACGCGAATGCCCGGCAGGATCTCGCTCGCCTGGCGATAGCGCCAGCCGACCAGGCGCTCGCAGGCCGCGGCGGCATCGCGGCGGGTGTAGAGCGGCTGCGCGTCCGATCCCGGCCGGCGGCGGTTCCGGTAAGCGGCGTCGCGCTCCTCGAGACCCGCGGCGTCCTGCCAGAGCACCTCGCAGAGGTCGCAGGTTGCGCCCTGGGTGTAGATCGGGCCGCGAAACCCCTGCTGGACCAGCAACGGCAGACGGCCGGAATGATCGAGGTGGGCGTGGCTCAGCACCACGGCGTCGATCTCGGCCGGATCGAATGGGAAGGGCTCGCGGTTGCGTGCCTCCTCCTCGCGGCTGCCCTGGATCAGCCCGCAGTCGAGCAGCACCCGATGGCGACCGACCCGGAGGATATGGCACGAGCCGGTGACCCCGCTCGCCGCGCCGTAGAATTCGAGCTCCATGATGCGCTCCTCAACGTCGAGCACCTCGACAACCCAAGCCTAGCCGATCGCGGGCACTGCGAGGGTGACGTGCGTGCGCCTCCGGTAAACTCCCACCCGGCATAGCCGGAGCCGAAAAAACCTGGTGGACGACTTTGCTGGATCTCGATGCCCTTGTCGTTTCATTCTCGTGGTCGTTGTCGTAATCGTAATCGAGCATCGCCACGACAATGAATGCTCTGCGACAGTCGGTTCAGGATTCGCACAATCCAGTGCGATTTCAATCTCACATGCCTCCAAGGACAGATGACCTGACTTCGGGGAATTTATGTTGAGCCCAATTTCAGCACCAGGCGCAGATTCGTGCGCGGGAAGATCGTCTCGGTGGCGCTGAGCTCC